>NZ_QUMC01000017.1:0-68019 GCF_003481925.1 Butyricicoccus sp. OF10-2
ATGCGAACTTGGTCTCGCCGCCAACGGTAAGACGGCAGCCGCCGCACATGCCGGTACCGTCAACCATGATGGTGTTCATGGAAACGATGGTCTTGATGCCGTACGGACGAGTGGTCTCGCAGACAAACTTCATCATGATCATCGGGCCAATCGCGATAACAGCATCGTACTGGTTGCCCGCATCGATCAGCTCCTTGAGCACCTGCGTAACCAGTGCCTTGCGGCCGTTCGAGCCGTCATCGGTCACGATGTGCAGGTTGGTGCAGGCGTTCTTCATCTCGTCCTCGAGGATGATGATATCCTTGTTGCGGAAACCGGCGACCAGGTCAACCTCAGCGCCCATTTCGTGCAGCTCTTTGCCTGCGGATATGCGATCGCACAGCCCAGACCGCCGCCGACAACAGCGACCTTCTTGAGTCCCTCAAGCTCGCTCGCCTTGCCGAGCGGACCGACAAAATCATGCAGGCAGTCGCCCTCGTTCAGCGCGCCGAGCGCCATCGTCGTTGCGCCGACCTCCTGGAAAATGATCGTGACGGAACCCTTTTCGCGGTCAAAATCTGCGATCGTGAGCGGAATACGCTCGCCTTCTGCGCTGACACGCAGGATGATGAACTGACCCGGCTCTGCCTTGCGGGCAACGTGCGGTGCCTCGATCACCATCAGCTTGGTGTTTGCGTTCAGCGTTTGCTTTTTCAAAATCTGATACATTGGTCAAATATCCTTTCGCCAAACCGAATCGGGGTATAGGAAAAGCCGCATAAGCGGCTTTTCCAGCAATATGAGAAGAAAACTTATGGGTTAGTTAAAAGAGAGAGAATAAAAATATTAGAGAGTATATCTTAATGACATGAAGAATGGGAAGAACATTGGAGCGTTTTCCCAAGCGCGAGAGTGAGATAAGGGATCAGAAAATGATGCTTATACCAGGCTCTTCAGCTTGTCCAGATACTCCTGTGCATTGTCCGGAGTAATGACCTTACAGCCGGTATCGATGAAGTCATCCAGCTTTTCGCCTTCTACAACGTCGAGCAGGCTCTTAACGCACTGGTAGCCCATGTTGTACGGGTCCTGTGCAACGGTGCAGGAGATTTCGCCGTCAACAACTGCCTGTACGCCGGAGGAGATGCCGTCGAAGCCGCATACAATGATGCCGTCGCCGTCACGGCCTGCCTGCTTGATGGCACGGGATGCGCCGAGCGCAACATCGTCTGCGCAGCATACGATCGCATCGATGTCCGCGAAGGACTGGAGAACGCCATCGGTTACGGTAACAGCCTTGTCGCCTACGCCGTCGGTGTACTGCGTGGAGATAATCTCGCAGCCGCCTTCTTCAAGTGCCTTCTTGTAACCAGCTACACGAGCCTCAGAGGTGGACTCGCCCTGGATATTCGCCAGAATAACAACCTTTCCGCCCTTACCGATCTTCTCGGCTACATACTTGCCGCCCTCGTAAGCAGCGTCCTCATGCGCCGTGCCGATAAAGGTTTCCGCCTGATCAAAATTGGTGTCGATCGCCAGCACCGGGATCTTGACGCCGGTCAGTGCATTTGCGATCTGGTCTGCCTGCAGCGGTGCGATAGCGATCGCCTCGCACATATCTGCGTTTACAATGGTCTCTACCATGTTCAGCTGACCGTCGAAGTCGGTATCGCTGTTTGCACCGCGTACGTCAACCTCTACGTTGCCGAGATCCTTTTCCGCCTGCTCGATGCCTGCGATAACGTAGCTCCAGTATTCGGAAGAGGTGGTCTTGAGCACTACGCTCAGCTTATGGGTGTCGCCGCTGCTGCTTGCCTGGGAATCGCCGGAGTCATTGCCGGATGCGCTGCTGCCGCCGCATGCACTCATGGAAACTGCCATCAGTCCTGCCAGCAGCATCGCTGCGGAACGCTTAAAAAGGTTGCTTCTCTTCATCTTTCTTTCCTCCTGTTAGACAAGTTGTCTATTGGAATCATATTACCGGGTAATATGACCTTCTTTATATCAACAGGGGCGGTTTCACACCTATTCCCGCCCCTGCTGTATACCATTCGCAGGGAATTATGCCTCTACCTTTTCCCACTGACCGGTGGTCTGTGCCTTGATCAGTGCGTCGGAGATCTTGCATGCCTCGTAGCCGTCCTCAGCACCCGGGCCCGGAACGTCGGTCTTGCCCTGCAGGTAATCTACCCAGTGCTGCAGCTCTTCCTGATAAGCAACTACGAAACGGTTGGTCCAGTCCTCCGGGATGGCCTGGCCGCACTGCAGGTAGGAGCGGACGATCGGCTCTGCCGCTACCGGCAGGCGGATGGTGCCCTTCTCGCAGACCAGTTCGCACAGGATCTCGTAGCCATAGTAGCTGTTGCCGGAAACCTCAACGTCGATCAGTACGCCGGAGTCAGACTGCATAAGTACCAGCTGCGGGTCCTGGCAGGTGCCTTCTGCGAAGCAGGTAGCGCGGGGGAAGCGAACAGCAACTTCGTTCAGGTTCTCACCCAGCAGCCAGCGGCAGATGTCGATCTCGTGGATGGCAATGTTGGTAATGTGCTGCTCGGTGGTGTGGTTCTTCGGATGGCTGCGGGTACGGCTGATGCAGTGCGCCATCAGCGGAGCACCCAGCTCGCCGGAGTCGAGGATCTTCTTCATCTTGATGTAGTCCGGGTCAAAGCGACGCATGAAGCCGATCTGCAGCAGGCGCTTGCCGGAAGCCTTCTCCGCCTCTACAACCTTCTTCGCGTCCTCAAGGGTGGTAGCCAGCGGCTTCTCGCAGAATACCGGCTTGCCGGCCTGGATGCACTTTACCGCCAGATCAGCGTGGGTGCCATCCCAGGATGCGATAACAACAGCGTCGATTTCGGGAGAAGCGATCAGCTCCTCTGCGCTTGCCATTACCTTTGCGCCGTAGGTCTTAGCGACCTCCTCGGCACGCTCGGTGTTCAGATCGTAAACAGCAGCCAAACGAGCGCCGTCTACATAGGTTGCAATGTTCTGAGAATGGGTGTGACCAATGTTGCCGCCTGCGCCCAGTACGCCAATAGCGAGTTCCTTCTTGCTCATGATGTGAATCTCCTTTTTTCCTTTATCTAAGGCAACACCGCACACTTAAAGCTGCGGCGCTTTGCGGAAATTTTGTCCCCTGATTGCGTTGCGATTTCTTGCAATACGTCAGTATTGCTGCAAAACCGCGCCTTATCAGTGCGCAAAATTTACTCGCAAATCGCTCTTGTCCAATTATGCGGTATTGCCATAAAAAGCGGTTGTAATTTACTTCTTCTTGCCGTCCAGATATGCCTGATGCAGCTGCAGACAGAACTTCAGGCTCATCGTGCCGTCGTGTGCGGTGGTCTCCGGCTTGCGGCCGGTGCGTACACAGTCAACGAAGTCGTCGATCTCCGCCTGGAACGCCTCGCCCCAGCGGGCAAGGAAGCTCTCCTGGCACTCTTCCACGAAGCCGTTCTCGGTGAACTGCGAGAGGTAGTTCTTGCGCGGTACCGAGTTGACACGCAGCGTGCCCTTGGTGCCGACGATTTCGCTCTCAACATGGCTGCAGGTTGCGGTGCGGCCTACCTGAATGTAAGCGGTGGTGTTGTTATCGAACTTGGTCAGCGAGAAACCGTTGTCGTAGTCGTTGTAATCTGCCAGACCGGTGCAGACATAAGCATCGCCGGTTGCAAAGGAATCGACCGGATCGCCCTCGAGGAACCAACGTGCAAGGTCGGTGTCGTGGCTGCCCATCTCGATGAACCACGGAACGTAAATGCCCTTCTTAACGCCCTCCAGATGTGCCTCAAGCACGCTGGACGGGTCAAGCGATACGCCTTTGAACAGAATCGGCTTGCCGATCGCGCCGGCGCGGATCTTCTCCTTCGCCTCTGCGTAGGACGGATCAAAGCGGCGCATGAAGCCAACCGTAAAGCACTTGCTGCCGTTCTCGGCTACGGCCTTCTCGATCTCCTCACAGTCCTCAAGGGTCTTAGCCAGCGGCTTTTCGCAGAAAATATGCTTCTTGGCCTTGCAGGCTGCCAGACACGGTGCCTTGTGAGCATCTGCGCCGGTTGCAACAACGATTGCGTCAACCTCGGGATTGTTTACCAGCTCGTCTACATTGGTGTAGCCATACGGTACGCCGAATTCCTCCTGAAACGCCTTGACCTTGCTCTCGGTGCGGGCGCAAACCGCTACAACCTCTGCGTGAGGATTACGCTGCAGGCTGGTGGCGTGCATTCTGCCCATCATACCGATGCCAACGATACCGAAACGAATCTTCTCCATTTGTAATCCTCCTTATCAGATACCTGCGGTTTTCTTGATATACTCGCGTGCCATCTTAGCATACTCGAGCGGATTTGCCTTTGCCGGGTCCTGCTCGGCCTCTACGATGAACCAGCCCTCGTAGTGTGCATCGTGCAGAGCCTTGAATACGCCCGGATAGTCGACGCAGCCGTCACCCGGAATGGTGAAGCAGCCTTCGAGTACCGCCTTGCGGAACTTGAAGCCCTCGGCGTAAGCCTTTTCCATCATGTCGGGACGGATGTCCTTGAGGTGAACGTGGCCGATACGCGGGCCGAACTCCTTGGCTGCCTTGACGGCGTCCTCCTTGGAGAAGGTGAAGTGGCCGGTGTCGAAGCAGAGGTAAACATAGCGCGGATCGGTGTTGTCCATCAAGCGCTTGGTTTCCTCGAAGGTCTGTACAACCGTTGCCATATGGTGATGGAAGCACAGCTTGAAGCCGCGGTCAGCAGCAATCTTGCCCAGCTTGTTCAGACCGTCGCACAGCTTATCCCACTCTTCGTCGGTGGCGATCGGCTTGTTGTCACCGAACATCGAGCACTCCTCTGCGAACAGGCAGCGGGTCAGCTCGCATACGTTGATGCGGCTTGCACCGACAGCCTCGAGGAAGTCCAGCTGCTCGATAAATGCCTTTTCGTTCTCCTCGTAGGGGGTCGAGCACAGGAAGCTCGAGAACCACTGGGATGCAATCTTGATGCCGCGCAGGTCGAGTGCCTTGTTCAGTACGGCCGGGTCGGTCGGGAACTTGCCGCCAACCTCGGTGCCCTGAAAGCCTGCCAGAGCCGCTTCGGAAACCATCTGCTCGAAGGTGAGCTCACCGCCGAGCTGCGGCATATCGTCATTCGTCCAGCCAATCGGCGCGATGCCGAGTTTTACGTTGTTAAACATGATTTGCTACCTCCCTCAGCATTTTTCCCAAGTGCCCGACTTAACAGACTTGAGAACTGCGTTGATAATACCGTCAACCTTGGCGCCCATCTCGAAGTCGCAGATGTACTCGCCGCCGTGCATAGCCTGCATCAGTGCGTGAGCCTGCAGGGTCTTCATGTCGTCGAGGCGATCGCGATGCCGCCTGCCGGCTGGAAGTACTTGAAGCCCTCGTGCTGCGGGTTGAGCAGTACGGTGCGGAAGCCGCAGTCACGGCCGTTGTCCTTGTCAGCGTCAGCCTTGAAGTAAACCTGAACCTCGCACATGCGCTCCAGATCGTATACTACCGAGCCCTCGGTGCCCTGAATCTCGTAATAGAAGTAGTTCTTGCGGCCGGTTGCAACACGAGAGGACGAGAAGTCACCAATTGCACCGTTTTCATACTTAACGAGGAAGGTGATGAGGTCGTCGTTCTCAACCTTGCCCATCTCGGTGCTGCCTGCCTTGATCGGACGCTCCGGAATAACGATGGACTGTACGCCCAGAACCTCGCTCATGTCGCCCATGATCATCTGGGAAACGCTCAGCAGGTGGCTGCACAGGTCGCCGAGTGCGCCCGAGCCTGCCAGCTTGTTGATGTGACGCCATGCGATCGGAATGGACGGATCGAGCAGCATATCCTGATCGTAGGTAGCGTGTACGCGCATGATCTTGCCCAGCTTGCCGGACTTAACCAGCTCTGCAACGTACTGGTTTGCCGGGTTCATGATGTTGGAGAAACCGCAGTAGTTGACTACGCCCTTTTCCTTAGCCAGATCAGCCAGCTCGCGGGACTGCTCAGCAGACAGAGACAGCGGCTTCTCGCAGAAGACATGCTTGCCGTGCTCCAGAGCAGCCTTTGCCATCTCGTAGTGCATGCAGTTCGGGGTTGCAACGTCAACCAGGTCGATTTCGGGATCGGTGACAACGTCCATCCAGTTGGTGGTGTAGCGGTTGTAGCCCATGTTCTTGGCGAACTTTGCTACTGCATCCTCGCTGACGTCGCTTACCAGCTCAAATACCGGCATATCATCGCCGAAGATCATGCGTGCGTTGTGGAATGCGGTGGTGTGGGCCTTGCCCATCCAGCCAGCGCCGATCAGACCGATTTTAATTTCCTTGCTCATAAGTTTTTCCTCCTCAAAAAATCTCAATACTCTTGTTGGATTTTATCGAAAACGCCTTGTGCGTTTCTTACAATGTGAATAGATGAATGGTTTCCGGGGGCCGGCTCATTATCGAGCCAGACCGATCGGAGAGAACAGCGCGTAGACGCAAAGCATCAGGATGAAGCAGGTCAGCGCGGCGGGTTTTACATACTTCCACGGGGTCAGGTCAACAGCCTTGGAATCCTCGAGGATGAAGTCGGTAGCACGGGGCTTGAACTTGCCGATGAGCAGCATCAGTGCCAGGTCTACCGGGAACAGTACCGAAAGAACATACAGGTAATGCACATTCAGCGGCAGGAACTTGGAGATCGAGTACAGGATGACGTGTACGACCAGCGTAATTTTCGGTGCGCAGGCCGGAACGCGTTTGGTGTAGAAGCCTACCAGCACGATCGCGAGGATCGGCATGGAGTAGAAGCCGAAGCACTCCTGCAGGAAGTCATACAGACCGGACGGTGCATTGCTGACGAACGGCGCTACGCAGATGGATACGATCGCAAGACCGGTACCAACACGCTTGCCTACTCTTACCAGATGAGAGTCGCTTGCGGTCTGGTTGAACAGCGGACGGTGGAAGTCCAGCGTGTAAAGCGTTACACAGCTGTTCAGTGCCGAGTTAAAGGACGACAGGATCGCACCGAACAGAACCGCTGCGATGATGCCGAGCAGCCAGTTCGGAACAACCGTGGTGATCAGAGACGGGTATGCCAGGTCGCTGTTTGCCAGGCCGTCTCCGAAGAAGCGGTAAGCCAGCAGACCGCAGATGGTGATGAAGAACGGGTCCAGCAGCTTGAGGAATGCGGTGAATACAGCACCTCTCTGTGCCTGTGCCAGATTCTTGGCAGCCAGCGTGCGCTGGATGATGGACTGGTTGGTGCACCAGTAGAACAGGTTGTTGAACAGCATGCCGAGGAACAGAACCGGCCACGGAATCATCGGAGGCAGAGCGTTCGCCGGATTGACCGCGTTGAACTTTTCCGCCGGAACATTGGTGATGAAGTCCTGAATGCCGGCAAGGAAGCTGCCGTTGCCGAGGATGCAGATGGACAGGATCGGGATCAGCAGACCGCCGATCAGCAGACCCACGCCGTTTACGGTGTCGGATACCGCAACTGCCTTCAGGCCGCCGAAGATTGCGTAGATGGAACCGATAACGCCGATTGCAACACACAGGATCGCAATACTCTGATAAGTGGTGATGCCGAACAGCTGATCCAGATGGAAAATCTGGTTGAAGGCCAGCGCACCGGAGTACAGTACGGTCGGCAGGTAAGTAAGCATGTAGCCGAGCAGGAACAGGAACGAGATGATCTGCTTGGTGGTGCGGTCAAATCGAACCTCCAGAAATTCCGGAATGGTGGTGATGCCGGCTTTCAGATACTTCGGCAGGAAGATCAGTGCCAGCGCCAGCAGCGCGATACTTGCGTTTACCGACCAGCTCATGGCGCCCATGTTGGTTGAGTAGCTTTGTCCGGCCTGTCCGACCAACTGTTCGGTGGACAGGTTGGTCATTTCCAGTGAACCGGCGATGACCAGGCCGGTCAGTCCGCGTCCTGCAAGGAAGTAGCCTTCCTTGGTGGACAGGTTCTCCTCCTTGGTCTTGTACCATGAGATCAAGGCCACCAGACCGGTGAAGGCGATGAATGTTAAAATGATAATCAAATGTTTCAACCCCTCTTCTGAACAAGAAAATCCTATTATATTGTAGAATTTCCTATTCTTGTTTTTTCTTTTCCCTTTGTCTTTTTAACTCAAAAGAAACTATTTTTTGCGTTTTTGTTCGTTTCCCTTTCGTTGTACCTATCATATATCAAATTCTCACATTCATCACTACACAGGATAATAATAAAATATCAAAATTTTATACTTTTTATCAGTATCATTTTTTGATATAATTGTATAAGAAAAGCGAATGACTGCATTTCCATGCCATGATATGGTACAAAAAAGGAGTTGACACCAATTATGCTTAATGATATGGGTATTCTGGCAGATTCTGTCCGCTATTACCACGATGCAGATGCCTTCACCGCGACTAACCTGTACCATGTTCCGCACGCAGGCAGCTACCATTGCGACGAAACATACGGTATGCAGCGTAATTATCTGGATATCTGCCAGATGCTTATTGTAGATGAAGGCGAACTGTCGGTCACCTACCGCGGTGAAACACGCACCGCCGGTCCCGGCAGCCTGATCCTGCTTGACTGCAGAGAACCGCACAGCTATCACGCCCTCACACCGATTCGCATGCGCTGGTTCCACTTTGCAGGCAACGGCAGCACGGCCTATACACATCTTATCCTCAATACGCACGGGTTCATCCTGCCCACCGGAAGCAATGCCGAGATTGAGGAATGTGTCCGCCGCATCATGGTCTCGGTGCACCAGAACCAGCCCAATCCTCATATTATTTCCCTGACGATCAACAAGCTGCTCGTTCTGCTCGTGCTCGTGCTCGGGGAAAAGAAAAAAAGCGATCTCGAGATCGCCATTCAGGACTCAGCCGACTATATGACGTACAATTTTGCGGACAAATCGCTCTCCATCGAACACCTGTCCCAGCGTGCTGCGCTCAGCACCTGCTACTATATGCGTAAGTTTAAGGAATACCAGTCAGCAACACCGCATCAGTTTTTGCAGACTGTGCGTCTGAGCGCCGCAAAGCAGCAGCTGCTCACCACCTCGCAGAGTATTGAGACCATCGCAGATAACTGCGGTTTCTCCAGTGCTTCGCACTTTATTATGGCCTTCCGCAAGAGCACCGGCATTACCCCACATCAGTACCGCACCCAGTGGAAATAAAAAGCACACTCTCCGTACTGCGTCCACCGGATGAAACGATCGCGTGTACAGACAGGCAAGCGCAGCGCAGCTGTGCTATCCGAACGGTGATATTCATCAGATTGCTGCACGAAATATCGTTTTTATGACGCGAATTGTATAGCAGACCAATCGCGTACTTATACAAATTATGGTATAACCATCAAAAATCAGGTACATACACGGTGCCTGAGAGATAGGCAAACCCAGCGAAAGATGGGGACGCAAAGCCGGAAGAGTCTAAGGCGGCGAACGCCGCAATGACAGCCGGTTGTAAGCATCAGCGAAGACGCTGTTAACCTCTTCTGCGCTTTATTAGGCAGAAGGAGGTGTACGCCGTCAAAAGAATATGGCAAGCTGATTCGCGGTGCAATACACTGCTCGCAGAGCAAGTAAAACTCTGCCCTTTTGTGCTGTTCCAACAAAGATATAAAAACGCTTTCAAGTCATGAGTAGCCATGTCTTGAAAGCGTTTTTTATTTAAATTTGAAGCCGTTAAGACAGATAAAATGAGGAGGGAAAGTTATGAAAAAATGATTGTTATCGACAATAGTATCATTGTGTTTGTTTCTGACAATGGCGCCGACTGTGGCGTTTGCGGCGGTCGCAGAACTCGAACGCGAGTACATCCTCCAGCGCCAGCGCGAGGGTATCGCCATTGCCAAGACAAAGAGCCAGTACACCGGACGCAAGCCGATACCGCTGTCGGACAACTACGAGCGGGTTGTTTCCCGATGGCGTGCCGGAGAGATTACCGCAATCGAGGCTATGTGGCAGACTAGACTTAAACCTAACACCGAGTTCATGGAAAACGGTCTGGAGGCCGAGCTGGACGATCAGCTGGGCTACAACCGGTATGACTACAAGAACAAGGACACGGATAACGGCCGGAATGGGCACAGCAGCAAAACCCTGCGCACCAGTTTTGGCGATGTAGAGGTATCTGTGCCGCGGGATCGCAAGAGCGAATTTGACCCCAAGGTGCTGAGGAAAAATCAGACCAGCATCAGCCAGGACATCGAGGATATTTTCATTGCCTGTACGGATAATTTGACCGGTTTTTCTGCGGCGATCGAGGCGGTCTATCCCAAGACGGAAATCCAGAACTGCATCATCCATCAGCTTCGAAATTCCAGCAAATATGTCTCCTACAAGGATTTGAAGGCACTTATGGCTGACTTGAAAGCAGTCTACGCAGCGGTAGATGAACCGGCTGCTTTGGACGCGTTAGACACGTTCGCAGAACACTGGGACAAGAAATACCCCAAAATTTCTCAGTCGTGGAGGGATAACTGGGCAAATCTCAGTACCTATTTCAAGTTTCCTCAAGAACTTCGGCGGCTGATCTATACGACCAACACGATTGAAGGCTTTAACCATCAGCTCAGGAAGGTAACCAAGTCGAAATCCGTGTTTCCGACCGATGACAGTCTTTTCAAAATGCTGCAGCATGAGCCGAAAACCTGTAAACGCTGCACAGTATGCGCTCAGAAACGGAGGAACAGCAAATGATTACGAATGAGTACGGCATCCACACCTTTTCACTAAAATTACAATGCAAATATTCCGAAATCCAGAATATTATCGAACAAAACGAGTGCATTTGTACCGGCAAAGGGAAATTAGGACTTTCGTCGTATTACCAGATGCCGCAGTTCAAGTCCATCGACGTTGAAATTCACTTAGGGCAATCCATCTCGCATCCGTGCTGGCTGATACTGATTGTCAACCCGTCTTCTCTGCTCGCCAGTACCTATGAACCGACTGCATTATTTCAAGCTGACGAAAAGTCTGTACAGCAGATAAAGCACCGTCTGCGAAATATCCTTGATAAAATCGGCATTGACCGGCGGCTCAAAGGGTTTAAGCTGTCGAGGTGTGATTTGACCTGCAATCTGTATTATGACCGCAAGGCGGATGTTCAAGATCGTTTGGATATTTTCAAGAAATCCTTTCCTATCCTCCACTACAGTGCGGTTAAGTTCGGCCAATATTCAAATTCCAATGAAAGATTCAAAGGCGCCAATAAGCATTCATCGAGTTAACGTACTGGAAATGGTTCGGATAAAGGCTTGTTTCAGGGTGCTTGAGTCTGCTTAGACAGCATGATTTGACGTTTGATCGCCAACATTAGAATAAGCATACATGAATTAAAGTGAAATGCGTTTTCACCTATGTTGATGGAGGTTTTCTATGCCGAACGATGAAATCCTGACCGTAAAAGAAACCGCAACCCTGCTCAAGACCACGCGCCAGCAGGTGCGCAAGATGATCGCAAATGAAGAACTCCCGGCCGTAAAGGTTGGCCGGGAGTGGAGGGTGCTGAGGGCGGGGATTATGGAGTTTTTTTGAGGTGAATTTGTAAACATACCTATTGGGTCATGTAGCCGTATATTTTCCGCATCAACACATCCAGATAAGGTTTTCTTTCGCGCTGTAGAATATAATTTGATCCTGTGGAAGATGAAGAGTTTGGCTGATATATTTTCGCTGATGTTCCCGATTGGCAATCTGAGCTGCCGTCAGAGATGTGCTATATCGCGAGATTGGCGCTGCTTTATCGGCGCAGTTAATCGCAATAATCAAACGGGAACATGATACAAGGACAGCATTGACTGAAACAATGCTAGATCGTTAGCATAATCTCTTTGATCCGAGCACAGCACATATACGATACAGATGCAATGATGCAATATATCTTTCAAGCATCAAATTCCACACACAGGATCAAAAATGATCAATCAATGCGAAATGGCAGGAGCACTTCATTCATGCGTTCAATATTCTGTACGACGCTGTCCTTGCGGCGGATAGCGAGGCTGACATAAAGCGTGTCGATGAGGGAGAACTGCGCCACGCGCGGCGACACGAAAAGCTGCTCGGGCGAATACAGCTCAAGGCAGATGTCGCTGACCTCTTTGAGCGGCGTATCCGGATAGCCGGTGATGCCGATGGTCGGCGCGCCGCACTCCTTCGCGGTACGCACGGCCGACACGATTTCGCGCGTCTTGCCGGTATGCGAGATGGCGATGACCGCCGTATCCGGGCCGCATTGGCTCGCCTGAATCTGCATCAGGTGCGAATCGGTCAGCGAAACCGCGCGGATGCCGATGCGCATGAGGCGGATGTAGAAGTCCTCCGCGATGGTGCCGGACGCGCCGACGCCGAGGATGAGGATATTCTCCGCCCGGTTGAGCACCCCCACCGCCTGCTCGATTTTCTCGAAATCAAGCAGCTGGAGCGCCCGCTCGAGCGTGTCGATATTCCGGCTGAACACATTCTCCGAAATGGTCGAAATACTATCGGTTTCGGACAGATCTTCAAAAATCGTGCGCACCGACTTAGGAGAATATTTCGCCAGCAGCAGCTTTACCTCGCTGAAGCCCGCGCAGCCGACGATCTTGCAGAATCGAATAATACTCGACTCCGCGATATCAAGCTCGGCCGCCATCTGCTGAATGCTGATCGAGGTAATATGTACCGGATCGGCTAAGATATAGTCCGCAATCCGCTTTCCAACCTTGGATAAAGTCGAATACTGCGACTGAATTGCGGCATAAACGTTCTTGTCCATGCAATCACCCTGCACTTCCGCATCATATAGTAATTTCATTGTATCACAAAACATCGACCTTGTGAAGAATGCACAAAATTGAATATTGTTCTTTTTACAATATGATTTATTGAATTTTATTCCGCTCAGTGCTATACTTGTAGATGTTCGGTGGAACGGACTTCCACTGAAAGGGTATAGCGAGAGACGAGTCCGGACAACGTCTCAAAGGCAGACCCACTCCCGATGCGCCCGGCGCACGGACGGTCTGTATCGCTGCAACTGGTAAAAGAAAAATAAAAAAGGACTGAGCAAAACCATGGGCAAATCCAGCAACCCGACTTTCGCGGGTGATAAGGAATTTGAGAAGATCCATCTCAAGGAAAAGTTCTCCTACGGCCTCGGCGATGTTGCCTGCAACGTTGTCTACGCCCTGACCACCTCGCTGCTGATTTACTTCTACACCAACGTAGTCGGTATCTCGGCGGCTATGATCGGTACCATCATGCTGTTCTCCCGTTTCTTCGATGGTATTTCCGACGTACTTATCGGTCATCTGGTTGACCGCACGCATTCCAAGCACGGCAAATCCCGTGCATGGATTCTCTGGATGATGATTCCGTACGGCATCGCAGCCATCCTGCTGTTCACCGTTCCGCCCGCAACCCCGATCGTCAAGGCATCTACGTTTTCATCACCTATAACTTCTGCACCACCGTTGTCTACACCGCACTCAACCTTCCGTATGCAACGCTAGCTACCCTGATGACCCGCGATACCGACCAGCGCGCCGTTGTCAACCTGTTCCGTACCGGTATGTCCGCCCTCGGCAACATGGTCATCACCGCCATTACCTTCCCGCTGGTTACCCGTCTGGGTGACACCCAGCAGGCATGGATCGAGGTTTCCATCCTCTACGCCATCGTTTCCATCATCATGCTGTTCATCTGCTTCAAGAACTGCCACGAGCGCGTCAAGGAAGAGACCAAGACCAAGGACGGCAAGAACGTTCCGCTCTGGATGGGCATCAAGCTCTGCGTCACCAACAAGTACTTCATCATGTTCTTCATGCTCGCTGTGTTCCTGTCCTTCTATGAGGCAGTTACCGGCACCTGCAACGCATACTACGCACAGTACATTCTCGGCAACCGCGACCTGCTCGGCGCACTCGCATCCTTCGAATCCATTCCGCAGATCGTCACCGTTCTTGTTCTGTCTCCGTTCATCGCAAAGTTCGGCAAGCGCAACGTAGCGCTGATCGGTGCGATCGTCGCCGTTATCGGCACGGTCTCCCTGTTCATCAACCCGAGCGCCCTCAATCTTGCACTGTTTGCCTGCGTCATGCGCGGCATCGGCAAGGGCTGCTTCCGCGGCGTAAAATACTCCATGCTGGCTGACGTTATCGAGTACGGCGCATGGAAGAGCGGCATCCGTGTACAGGGCCTGATGGTATCTGCTACCACCGCCGGCCAGAAGTTCGGCTCCGGCATGACGAGCGCGATCTTCGGCGCCTGATGAGCCTTGTAGGCTTCGCCGGCACCGCAACCATCAATGCCGCACAGTCTCAGATGCTCATCGCCATCTACATCATTGGCAACATCATCGCTTGGGGCGGCATCGGCGTTCTGCTGATCTTCTACAAGCTCGATAAGATCTATCCGCGCATTATCACCGAGATGAAGCAGCGCGAAGCTGCCGAAGCAGCAAAGACGACCGCAAACGCCTGATTTTCCCCCGCACTCCCTCATTTTTACGCATCATCTTTTTCTTCCCTTATATGGAACAGCCGGCGGAGTCAAGCATTCCTGCCGGCTGCCCCCATATTCTACCGCAAATAAAATTCTGTAAATATCCACCATTTATATGAAAGGCGTGTAACAAATGGAAACCCTGTCCTACGAAAAACGCATCGAACTCGGTAATCTCGTCCCGGCGCTCGGCCAGTTCAAGGTCATGGAAAAAATCCCGCAGTATCAGCAGTGCGAGGTGCACAACCTCGTGGATGCGCCCGCCGAGGTGCCCGAAACGCTGCGCCACGTTGTATTCAACATCGAGCGCGGCCAGACGCTTCACGAAACCATCGACTTTCTCAATATGTGCCCCGACCTCAAAAACATGGACATCATCTACGCCAACGAGCTGGATGACGGCGCGGTCCGCTCGGGCAACTGCAACGTTGCCTACGAAATCGCGAAATCCATCGGCATGAATTACGCCTACGGTCTGGAGTTTATCGAGCTGGTAAATCCCGAGGACAACAAGGGCTTCCACGGCAACGCCCTGTTCTCCCGCTGGCCCATCCGCTGGGCGAAGGTCGTCCATATGCCCGAGCAGTACAACTGGTACTATGACCGTCAGAAGCGTATCGGTGCGCGCGTTGCCATCGTCTGCTCGCTCGACATCGGCGGACGCGAGGTCGGCGCGGTCAGCGTTCATCTGGAGAACCGCGCGGACAGCGAGGGCCGCGAAGCGCAGATGGCAGTCGTATATGATGAGATCAAGCGTTCGTTCGCGCCGGACACACCGGTCATGATCGGCGGCGATCTGAACACCAATACGTTCGACGGCAACGACATTCCGGGCTTCACCGCGCTGTTCAACGACCCGGAGCGTCTCTCCAAGCATATGGAGCACGTTGAGCAGTACGAGCGCGTTCTGCCGCAGGCGGAGGAAAACGGCTTCTCCTACCGCGAGTTCAGCAGCATCGAGGGCACGCGCCGCAAGCCGATGCCGGGCGGCAAGAGCATGCTGCTCAAGCTGGACTGGCTGATGGCGCGCGGCATGGAATGCGTCGATCACGGCACGATTTCGACCGAAACGAAGGACTGCACCTGGGCCGAGCCGGGCAGCGCGCTGGCGAAGTTCACAGGTCCCGAGCTGTCCGACCATAACGCCTGCTGGGCAGACTGTCGATTCGCAAAGTAAATACTGAAATCTATTGTAGAAAGCTGCACACGCTGCATACATATTGGCAGCGTGTGCACTTTTTATCGAGTGAGGAGAACCTACATCAAATGAGTGGAATGATACAATACCTGCGCGAACTTCATTTCGCCTCGGTCGTAGTGCGGCTCGCCCTTGCGATGCTGCTCGGCGGCTGCATCGGTCTGGAGCGCGGACGCAAGCGCCGTCCGGCCGGTTTCCGCACCTATATGCTCGTCTGTCTTGGCGCGGCGCTGACCGTGCTGCTCAGCCTGTACGAATTTACCATGGTGACAGGGCCGTGGTCGGATATTTGCGCAGAGATCGGCATAAAAACCGACGTTTCGCGTTTCGGCGCACAGGTCATCAACGGCATCGGCTTTCTGGGCGCAGGAACCATTCTCGTTACCGGCCGCCAGCAGGTCAAGGGCCTGACCACTGCCGCTGGTCTGTGGGCGTCGGCCTGCACCGGCCTTGCGGTCGGCGCAGGATTTTACGAGTGCGTGCTCATCGCATTCGCGATGATATTTCTCAGCATCCGCCTGTTCCCAATTGTGGATGCGTACATACAGGAGAACGCGCGTGACATCAATCTGTACATGGAGTTCCATTCGCTCGGGGACATCAGTACCATCATCAATCAGCTGAAAGCGCAGAACGTGCAGATCTACGACATCGATATCGAGCGGAACAAAAGTGGCGAGGCGCTGCACCCAAGTGCGATCTTCTCGATCCGCCTCAATGAAAAAATACCGCACACGCAGCTTCTCTCCGATCTGGCGGAGCTGGACTGCCTTTGCGTGATCGAAGAGCTGTAAGGAGTGGACTGCTATGTTATCTGTTTTTGACGGCCTGCGCGACGTGACGACGCTTTCCGTGTTCGTGCGTCTGGCCTGCGCGCTCATCTGCGGCGGCATTATCGGTATCGAGCGCTCGTACAAGCGCCGCCCGGCCGGCTTCCGCACGCACATCCTCATCTGCATCGGCGCGGCCATCACCACGCTGACGAGTCAGTATCTGTATCTGAATATGCACTATTTTACAGATATGGCGCGCCTCGGTGCACAAGTTGTTGCGGGTATTGGCTTCATCGGTGCGGGCACCATCATCGTTACCAAGCGGCAGCGCGTCAAGGGTCTGACCACGGCGGCTGGTCTCTGGACCTCGGGCATCATCGGCCTCACCTTTGGCGGCGGCTTCTACGAGGGCGGCATTCTCGCGACCGTGTTCATCATGCTCGCCGAGCTTGTGTTCTCGCGGCTGGAGTACCGTGTGTTGGAGCACGTTCCCGAGATCAATGTGTATATGGAATATGAGGATAAAACGTGTCTGGACGATGTGCTGCAGCTGTACCGCAGATGTGATGTCAAAGTGCTGAATATCCAGATCACCCGTGCGGCGGAAAACGGTGAGCACAATGCCTGTGCCATCTTCACACTGCGCCTGCCGCGCAGCTGCACGGTAAACCGTCTGATGACACTGGTCGGCGAGCGTAAAGGCATCATGTCGGTCGAGGAACTGTAAAACGGAAGAACGCAGAAAGAGGCTGACGAATCTGCGCTTTCAATCGAATGGAATTCGCGTCTTATGTCACAATTTTTCGTCTCTTTTGTAAAAACGAAGTGTACATCCCCACTTTTACGAAAATTACACAAAAATGAATTTCTCTATTGAATACGCGTTGCAGTGCGAGAACTTTTTCTGTTTTTCCTTCATTTTTAACTATATATTATAGATATAGAAGCTCCTGAGATATTCTCAGGAGCTTACTTTTTGTCAAAAAGGAGGAAGCAAAGATGTTCAACAATCAAAAATTTCTGACACGTGGCGTGGAGCGCGAAATTCCCGCATGGCTCGTCAACCTCATGTGGCACATAGTCTTGACGATGGAAGTGCCGAGAAAGGATTACCTGCAAGTGTTTATCCTTACCACAACGCCAACCGGTCAGCACATCGTCTACGAGCAGGAACAGCCGCCGTATCGTTACGAGCTTGAAGTGGAATGTCCGGACGCGGTGGACGCGAAGGTGTTCGTGATTGATGACCGGACATATTCCACTATGCTGCTGGCGGATGAATATTAAAACCCTACAAACGAAACGGAGGAACAACCAATGCAAGAGACAAGAATTTGTGCAAACTGCGGTGCAGAACATCCGATTGAAGATATGTTTGAGGTAGAAGGCGACTGGCTCTGCGAGGACTGCGCCGACCGTTTAACCGTCATCTGTGACCACTGCGACGAACAGATTTATGCGGAAAACGCCATCGAAGACGAGCATTATTCGCTGTGCCACGACTGCGACTGCATCATCCGCACCTATAGCGCCTACTACGATGACGACGGTCGCACCTACTGCGAAAGCTGTTAGGACGATCACGAGGGCGCGATTCACGAGTATAACTATATGCCCGACCTCGTTTTCCACGGCAAGGGTCTGCGGCACTTCGGCGTAACACTGGAAATCGACAACGGCGGCACAGACCGTTACAATGCCGAAAAATTGTTGAACATCGCCAATGCAGACGCGGAGAATTTATACATCAAGACGGACGGCAGCTTGGACGATGGTTTGGAACTCGTCACGCACCCAATGACGCTTACATACCGTTTGAACGAAATGCCGTGGGCGGCGGTGCTCCACAAAGCACAGGAAATGGACTACCTCAGCCACGCCGCTGGAACCTGCGGTCTGCATGTGCATATCTCGCGTCTGGCGTTCGGCTGCACCTACGTGCAGCAGGAAGCTGCGATTGCACGGCTTTTGTACTTCGTCGAAAAGTTCTGGGCGGAACTCTTGCGATTCAGCCGCCGTACACAATCCCAGATGAACCGCTGGGCGGCGCGATACGGCATGAAGCTTACGCCGACAGACCAGATGAGCCACGCCAAGAACTCCTGTGCCGGACGCTACACGGCGGTAAACCTGACCAATTCGGATACCGTTGAAATCAGAATGTTTCGCGGTACGCTCAAACTCAATACCCTCAAAGCCACCTTACAGATGGTTAACCATCTGGTTGAGGTGGCTGTTGCTATGTCCGACACCACTGTACAGGAGCTTAGTTGGTTTGATTTTCTGGACACCGTGCATGAACCAGAGCTGATTCAGTACCTCAAAGAGCGCCGTTTGTACGTCAACGAACCCGTAAATGCAAGCGAGGAGGAATAATATGTGCAGTTTATTCGGCTTAATCGACTTTAAAGAGTGCCCGAGCACTCACACGAAAAACAAAATCCTGAATACGCTGGCGCGTGAATGTCAGGTGCGCGGCACGGATGCAACCGGCATCGCCTATAACTTCAAAGACCGTCTGCGGATTTACAAGCGCCCGATTCCCGCTCGAAAGATGAAGATTCACATTCCGAACGGCGTGAATGCGGTTATGGGGCATACCCACATGACAACACAAGGCAATGCGCAGTTTAACCAGAATAATCACCCGTTCCTTGGTCACGTTGACGGCAACAGCTTTGCTCTCGCGCATAACGGCGTGCTCTGGAATGACAAGGAACTGCGCGCAGAAGAAAACCTTCCGCTGACAAGCGTGGAAACGGACAGCTATGTTGCCGTTCAGCTCCTTGAACAGCAGAAAACCCTCGACTTTGACAGCCTGCAATCCATGGCTGAAGCAGTCGAGGATTCATTTGTCTTCACGGTTCTGGACAAGGACAACTCCATCTGGTTCGTAGTTGGCGATAATCCGCTGTGCGTCATGTTCTATGATGGCTACCTTATTTACGCCTCGACACAGCAAATCCTGTGCAAGGCCATCAAAAAGCTGCGGTTAAAAGCGCCAACGGACATTCTGGAGCCAAAGGAGGGTGAAATTCTGAAAATCGACCGCACCGGACGTATGACTACAAGCGCATTTACGCCGAAAACCAGTTATGAGCATTGGTGGCGGCGTTATTCTCCATATTACCGCGACTACTATGAGGACACGCCGGAAAACTATGATGACCTGTTCTCGGTTGCCAAAGCGTTTGGCGTGAGCGCAGATGAAGTGCAGGCATTGCTCGACTACGGCTGCTCCGCAGATGAAATCGAGGAAATGCTCTACGATCCGGCACTCCTGAACGAAATGACCGGTGAAAACTTTTATATGCGTACTGATTAGGAGGTGATTTTATGGACGCAGTAAAAGTCGTTCTCGGCGTGATGACGGTCATCGGCCTGCTGGCTGATCTGCTGTCAGACGATGACTGAACGCAAAAGTACCGGCTCACGCGAACCGGTACTTTT
Source organism: Butyricicoccus sp. OF10-2 (assembly GCF_003481925.1). Lineage (NCBI taxonomy): Bacteria > Bacillati > Bacillota > Clostridia > Eubacteriales > Butyricicoccaceae > Butyricicoccus > Butyricicoccus sp. OF10-2. Next base: position 19,890 of record NZ_QUMC01000017.1, read on the forward strand.
TTGAGTCTTTCATTTGGGTATACCCATCTAAAACAACGAAAAGCTATGTCAATAGGGTCGGTTTTGGACTCTTGAAATATGTCAAAATATGCGGCGACCCTATTGCACTTAACCACGTTTCAACTGCTCAATAAGATTATCAAACAGAGATACAAACTCGCTCTCAATCTGCGAGTAAATTTCCTGCGCGGTTGCATCGTCATAAATGTGCGAGGTCTGGTTGCGAGCATTCAGCAGTGCAATCCACGCCTGTTCATCATCAATCAGGCCATACGAGAACGCCTTACGCATCGTTGCTTTCGGACTGTTCAGTTCAGTAAATCCTTGGTCAAGTAAGAACTCACGAGTGGTTTCCCACGCCAGCTCGCAGGTGAACTCAAAGCGCTGGATTACACCGTCGCGAATGATTTTGGCAGGATTCTCTTGATACGCCTGCACGCCTTCGCGCAAGCGTTCTACAGCATTGGTGAGATTTTCGAATTTCGTATTGTAACGGTCCAGCAAGCAAATCCCGTCCTTCTCTATATTTTGAAGCAATGCGGCATCGGTGTGTTCGCTGACAAACACCAGATCAACCGAATACAGCGAGTCCAGATCATTTTCCACTGCATCGCTGAATAGTGTACGCTGTTGCGGCGTGCAGCCCCATACCGCGAAATCATAATCACTGCGGGCGTGATGATCGCCGCGGGCACGCGAACCAAATAATACTAGTTTCGGCACTCCATAACGGTGCGCTAATTGTTTTACCTGTTCGATTGTCTTATCCATCAGCGTCACCGTCCTTATATTTCTCATTATACCATACTTAAAGGAGAGATACACCATGAAAATCGGCTATATCCGCGTCAGCACCGAGGAGCAAAATACCGCTCGGCAGGAAGTCCTGCTGCGTGAGCTTGGTGTTGACGAGGTTTTCATCGACAAGGCCAGCGGCAAGAATGCCGATCGGCCAGAACTCACCCATATGATGGAGTACGTCCGCCGCGGCGATACCGTGATTGTCGAGTCGATCAGTCGTTTTGCCCGTAACACACGAGACCTGCTCGATCTCGTGGAACGGCTGACCGAAAAGCATGTAGAGTTTGTCAGCCGCAAAGAGGCTATCGACACCACCACACCTACCGGCAAATTCATGCTGACTGTGTTCGCCGCGGTCGCAGAACTCGAACGTGAGTATATCTTGCAGCGTCAGCGTGAGGGAATTGCTATCGCGAAAGAACAGGGCAAGTACACCGGCCGCAAGCCAATGCCCCTGCCGGACAACTTTGAGCGAGTGGTTGCTCGCTGGCGTGCCGGGGAAATCACCGCCGCAGAAGCCATGCGGCAAACCGGATTGAAGACGAATACGTTTTACCGGCGGTGTGCGAAATCGAAACAAACCGCAAACAACTAAGATTCCATTGTATACTTTAGTTACCGCTATACCTTAAATATTAACCGCCGAACCTCTCGTTTATGGGAAGTCCGGCGATTTTTTGTTTTATCCGTTTCGATGTTTTAAGCGAAAGTATGCGACCAAGTCTTCTCATGCCAGAATCGCTCTTCTCTGTTGCTCCACAATTTCAGACAGCCGGTTCAGCCGTTCCTCCGGCAGTTCGATAGTCGAATGCGGCCTGAATCGAAAGCCGTCCAGATTTTTCAGCTCCTGCCGGATTTCACCGGTCAGCATGCCGCGTGCCGTCTTGATAAAATCCACGCCGATACGCGGACGGCACTTGCCGATGTACCAGTCCGGATTGGCCAGCTGATCTTCGTCCAGATCGAACAGTAGACTGCGGTTATGGTCAAAGACCGGCGCAGGCTTTTGAATTTCCATCGTCTGATTGTCGAACAGGAAGCCGAAATTGCCGAGATGGCGGTCTGTGTTGAGAATGAGCGCGTCAAGTACGAACATACGGCGGAGTGCGTCCTCCGCGCCAAACCCGGCATACAGCCGCAGCAGCTCGGAAACCGTTGTCGGCCGGTCGGGAAAGTCGCTGATTTTGATGAGCCCGGCCTGCTCATCGGTAAACAGACGGCACTTGGATATCAGTCGATGATGGTAGAAATCCAGGTCGTAATCCACAGCCTGTGGACAAATCTGTGCCGCAATCTGGCACGCAAGGAATTCGGACAGCGGCTCGATTTCATAGGTGTCGCTGCCGCCCTTGTAGAGATAAATTCCGTCCGGTTCGCGCACCCAGCATTTTGCGTAATAGCCGTCCGTACCGAACTCCGGCGAGGTGGAGGACAGGGACTCTACGCTGATCACGCCGCTGAAAGCCGCCTGCGCGATGAGGGCATCAAACTCGTTTCGATATAGGGAAACCTTGTCCCAGCCGAGCGTTTCCGACTCTTCTTTCACCCAAAACGTATCGTTGAGCGACAGCGCATGCGTCACACGAAGAAAGCCTTCCAGACCGATGCAGCCGTACTGCTCCAGAAGCTGCTCGATATGCTTGCGGTGCTTGGGTGCTTTACGCTTCTCAAGCCACGCCGTCAGCGATTGCAGACCGAGCGGGCGCAATTCGGTGTACCACTCCTGCAGAACCGCGCTTTCCTCTCCAAATTCGTCCTGTATACAGGAGAACAATGCCCACGGCTCGTCTTTATTCATTAAGATGTATCGCATAAGGCGCCCTCCTTTCGCACTTTGGTGAGGTAATTATAGCATATTGAACACAGAATGGCAAAAGTAGCATAGCATCCGCCAGAACTACAATGTAATTGATAAATTGTGCCATTCCGCAAAAAACCTGTTTTCCTCATCAAGAACGAGGATGGCGATCTTGGTGTCATGGATTCATTCTCCGTGCGTAGCCGCTGAACTTCTGCGTCCTCTGCGCTCTATGGCAAATGCCTCCGGCCCTTTACTTCAAATCGTCTCGCTGTTTCGCAATAACTCAACTTTTCTTTCATCATGTTTTGCACGACCAGTTTCTTAAGGCAATACCGCATAATTGAACAAGAGCGATTTGCGAATAAATTTTGCGTACTGATGAGGCGCGGTTTCTTGCAATACTTGCCGTATTGCAAGAAATCGCAACAAAATCAGAATACAAAATTTCCGCAAAGCGCCGCTGCTTTAATTGTGCGGTGTTGCCTTAAATTCTGGCGTGTCCCGTTTGTTCATTTTTCCTCTTGGCATAATAAATCACTCCATCTGTTAGATAGTATATCATACTGTCTAACAAATGGGGGTGCAGTTCAACATATGTCCCCCTTCTTTCTCATTCCTCTGCTGCAGTAAATCTGATTCATCGTTGGGTTTTCGATCAAGATCAGCAGGCAGATAATCTATAGCACTCCGAGGCGTAAAAGAACGCAGTATATCGTTTTTTAGGCATGGACGCATTTCCTTAACAGTTTCCCATTGGATATCATCGAACATTTCTTCTCTATCTTCGTCTTCATCTTTTCGGCAATTATTTGTAAACTTATGAACCAGCTTTTTGTAATGTTCAGGCAGCACCCGTTCCTTCCCATACAGCGGGTAATACGGTGCTGAATGAAAGAGTAACAATCTTTTCGAGTGGGAAATACAGTTCTTTATACAGAACCAGATGTTTTACCAGTACATCCTCTACTCTCTCCAGCAAGTGCTCTGACGCTTCACTTATGACAAAAGTTTCATACACATTATCTATTAAAGAGCAGGAGGTATTGTACTTCAGCAGTTCCGCTTTATCGTGCTTATTCCCGTCTCCCTTAACTTTATATATGGCATTTAATACGAACAGCAATGGCAGTACAGGGTAAATATATGGTATCGAAAAAACTGCGTTATACCTTGTCTTACTGCAAACTGTTATCTTCTTTACAGGCACACCTTTATACAGTAGTTCGTTATCAAATCGCCGATAGCAATTATTGATATCCTCCGTAATTTTCTTTATTAGGTTTTTTCCATTATCCTCATAGTCATGCTATTTATCGCTCGTCTCTGAACGGCTCAGCAGATGCACCATATTACTGATCGCCTGAAACAAGTAATCATTTTCATCACGAATTTTAAACAGCAGTTTGTAAGACTTCATGTCAGCTTCATCATCATAGCTACGCATGTTAATTTTTGTAATATCTTCTTCAGTCCCAAAAACAAGTCTGGTATAGAGAAACTGAAGCTCATCCGAGCTCAAGTCTTCTCTTTTCCGGGCTCAGTCAGAAAATCTGTAAGAATACGAAAATTCCTATCTTTGTACCCAGGAGTATTGCTGTTTTCAACGAATTTCGCAAATTCAGTCATCTGCTGTTCAATCTTATGCCGAAGTTTTTTCTTTGACAAATTAGCATTTTCAAAATCAAATGCGCTATTACAGAACTTCTCAAACACTATAACCACTGGGCCACTCCACCGCACGACGACAAGAAGGCCGCACGCCGCCGCACTATTGGCAGCGTCAACCTGTTCCTCGTCTCTCCCCTGCGTCCGAAGTTGACCAACTTTCCGATGCTGGACATCCCGGCGAGTGCCAGCGCGGTCTCTACCAAGAAGGGTAAAACCGGCAAGACCGATCATCGCGACTGCACCGCCGGAATTGCCTTGACAGCCGAGTTCGTGTTGGACGGCGTTTCCGAACTCACGCGAAGCATTTTCGTGTACCTCGGTAAGCCGCTCAATCTGACCGAGGACGTCTGCCCGGCTCTGATTGGAGCAGCCCTCGAGGAGTTCGCTAACTGGTTCGCGGACAACTACGAACATGCAATTGCGCTGCTGCATCAGATTGCCGACAAGCCGGACATCCTGTCCCATCTGCGGGTCGAGGGCTCGGATGCGTTCGCTGATCTACTCACGCGCGAACGCCGTATCCAGGCCAATCTCGCTCTGCTTCGGTGGTCTTTCTTATGCATGGTCGAGATGATCAAAGAGCGCATGGAGTTACCTTCCAGCAACGAGCATGCGCTCTACGAAAAGTTTTGGGAGGCCATTCACTGCTCTGTCCGCAAGCAGGTGGAGGAATTCGCCTATTTTTAGCATAGCACCTGCGGCATCGAGCCGCAATACAGGCGCGGTTCCGCAGGTGTCTGATACGGCGAAATCCGGTTATCCCGAACTGTCGTATATATAGTATAACAATGGAAAGAATATACAATGCACCCACCATCTACACAAACCAAAGGAGGTCAACCCTTATGTTCAAGCCCACACCCACCTGTCCCCTGCCCGACATCCGCGAGGCACGCATCGACCCGACCCTGCCGGTGAACGAGCGCCTGCGCCTGTTCGCCTCGTCTGTCAGCGACCCACACCGCTTCCGCGTAGGCGACACTGCGGTTGAGGTGCTGTTTGATGACGGCGCACCCAGTCTGCAATCCTGCCTGACCAACCTGTGCAAGCGGCTCCAGTGATGGTAAAAGCCGGATAACCGAAGCGAAGCCTTGCGGCACGCCGTGTGCTGTGATACACTATACGTGCAAAACACAGCCTGCGGCGTGCCGTCCGTTTTTTAGGAGGCACTCAATGGCACGAAAAAGTAAATACGAACCCCAAAAGTTATCCACAGTCCTGTGGAAACCCGCGCTCTATATCCGTCTTTCCCGCGAGGACGGCGACAGCGAGGAGAGCAACAGCATTATCAGTCAGCGCGAGCTGCTGACCGAGTTTGCAGATACGCAAACCGACATGACCGCGTCCCGGCTGTACGTTGATGACGGCTATACCGGCACCGACTTCGACCGGCCGGATTTCCGACGCATGATGCACGACCTGCGCGCCGGCATCGTCAACTGCGTGATCGTCAAGGATCTGTCCCGACTGGGACGCAACTACGTCAAGGTCGGCGAGTACCTTGAGCACACGTTTCCGCTGCTGAACGTGCGGTTCATCGCGCTGAGCGAGCGCATCGACAGCGTTGCCGACCCGCGCTCGGCGGACAGCCTGATCGTGCCGTTCCGCAACATCCTCAATGACGAGTACGCGCACGATATCTCCAATAAAGTCCGCGCTTCGCTCGATCTCAAGCGCCGGCAGGGCAAATTTATCGGCTCATTTGCGTCCTACGGCTACCGCAAAGACCCGAACGACCACAGCCGGCTGCTGATTGACGAGCCGGCTGCCGCCGTTGTCCGCGATATTTTCAACTGGTTTCTTGCCGGAACAAACGTACTCGGTATTGCCAAAAAGCTGAATGCTAAGGGCATTCCGAATCCATCTGCCTACAAACGGCAGCAGGGCATGAACTACCGCCATCCGGCCTCGGACAAGCTGGACGATCTGTGGCCGGACAGTTCGGTTCGCCGTATCCTGCGCAATCCTCTCTATACCGGCACTATGGTGCAGGGCAAAAACCGCATGAAAAGCTACAAGCTGCATGTCAGCGAGGCCGTGCCCGAGGAGGACTGGATCACTGTCGAGCAGACACACGAGGCTATCATCTCAAGCGAGCTGTTCGCCAAAGCGCAATCCCTGTTCGCCCGTGATACGCGCACCTCACCAGCACAGCCCAAAGTCTACCTGTTCTCCGGTTTTCTTCGCTGCGCAGACTGCGGCAAGGCAATGAATCGAAAGCTGATTTCCCAACCGCATCGCGACTATTGCTACTATATCTGCTCGACGTTCAAAAAGCAGCACAGCGGCGCCTGCACGAAGCATACCATCCGCAGCGACCGGCTGGAGCAGGCTGTATTGGAAACGCTCCGTCACCAGATTGCTCTGGCGGTCGAGATGGATGAGCTGATTGCCGAGATCAACCGCAGCGGCACGCGAAACCGTTCCGTTAAGCCTCTGCTTGACGAGCGGGCACAGTTTGAAACCGAGCGCGAACGCATCGAGCAGATGAAGCTGTCCCTGTATCCGGACTGGAAAGCCGGAGATATTTCGCGTGAGGAATACCATCGGCTGAAAGAGCAGTTTGAGCAGCAGCAGGCCAAACTGGACACACGTCTTGCGTCCCTGCAAGCGCGCATTGACGAGGTGCAGAGCGGCGTGGACGAAACCAATTCGTTTGTATCACAATTCGTAAAATATCGCAATCTGCCCAGTCTGACGCGTGAAGTCGTAGTCGAACTGATTGACATGATTTATGTGCATGAGGGCGGAAAAATCACGATAAAGTTTAAGTTTTCGGACGCCTATGCAGTCGCGCAGGAGTATATCCGCAAGCATGGTCAGACCGCATAAGGCACATAGTCCTAAAATAACATCTTCCCCCGCTGCTGCCGACACCCTTTCCGCACTGCTGGAGGATTTGGGTGCCGAGCCGCGGGACTTTGACTGCATCGTTACCGGCGACCTCGGTCACATCGGTGCGGACCTGCTGCTGACGCTGCTGCGCGGCGACAGCATCGACCTGTCCCCTGTCTACTCGGACTGCGGCAGCCTGATTTTTGGTGACGAGCAGGACGCGCATGCAGGCGGCTCGGGCTGCGGCTGCTCAGCGGCAGTTCTCTGCGGACCGCTGCTGCGCGATATGCATCGCGGCAAAATCCACCGGCTGGTGTTTGCGGGCACGGGTGCGATGATGAGTCCGACCTCGGTGCAGCAGGGACAGCCGATTGCAGGTATCTGCCACGCCGTTGTACTGGAAAGGAGCGAAGCATGAACTACCTGAACGCTTTCTGGGTCGGCGGACTGATCTGTGCGCTGTGTCAGGTGCTGATTGACAAAACCAAGCTGACACCGGCGCGTATTCTCGTTTCGCTGGTGGTGCTCGGTGTTATCCTGCAGGGGCTCGGCTGGTATCAGGCAGTTGTGGACTACGCAGGTGCAGGCGCGACTGTGCCGCTGCTCGGCTTCGGATACTCGCTGGCAAAAGGCGTTGCCAAAGCAGTTGCGGAAAGCGGCCTGCTCGGCGTGTTCACCGGCGGCGTGACCGGTGCGGCAGGCGGCATTGCCGCCGCGATCGTGTTCGGCTGTCTGTTCGCGCTGCTGTCCAGACCGCAATCAAAGTCGTAAAAATAACACTCCCGCTCGGAATCCACCTTCCAAGCGGGAGTGTCTTTGCAGCCAATTCTTTCTTTATCCGATTACGCAGATCACGGTCATTATCATGGCGCATACCACCGCAGCCGCGCTGACAGTGCGTACCTTGCTTACCGCGCCATCGGCCTGCTGCCGGTCTTCACCCAACAGCCATGCCGGTCGGAAATAGAACAAGATACCGAGAACGAACAATACGCCTATGCTGACCCAGTCATAGATTTGCATTTTCAATGCCCCATTTCTTCATTTCCGTAACCCAATACTCTCTCTTCATTTCTCTCTCCTGCTTCCGTCTGCCGAAAGCTGCGGCACTAACCGACCGGCTGCAATCCGTCGGTATCTGCCGCTCGCGCACCTGCGTCTGTATACGCGGTGCAAACCTGCTCATCGCCTGTCTCTGCAGGTGATTCTTTTTTATCAGGTTGATATTATTTTATCACATCCCGCTGTAAATCTCAATGTTTCTGCGGCTTTACAAAACACTTTCTCCAATTTAACCAATTTCTTTTTTATGTTTTTGGCAAGAACCCTTTATTTTTGTGCACTTTATCTGTATCTATCTCCTTGCTTTATTGCATATTTTCGAGTATACTAAGAAAGACGAACTTTATCCCGCAATTGGGAAGGAGGAACTTTTTTAAATGCTGTACTCCAAAAACAAAAAACGCGGCTTCACGCTCGTGGAGCTGATCGTTGTGCTGGTCATTCTGGCGATCCTCGCGGCGCTGCTCATTCCGGCACTGACAGGATATATTGATAAGGCGAAAAAAGATCAGGTCATCGCGGAGACGCGCATGCTACATGAGGCCGTGCAGACGGAGATGTCCGAACTATATGGTTCTTCAAATTGGAAACTTAATTCCTACACCACACTTGCAAACAGTACAGGTACAGTAATTGGTAACAATTCTAATGGTAATCCTAATAGTTATGATTTGAAAGCCAACTACGATAAAATTGCAAAACTTTCCGAAGTACCTTGTCTGCAGAAAGGCGGTTCTGGACAATTTCTCGTTCTTATCAATAGTAAGGCACAAATCCACGCGATTATTTATCACTCCGACCGTGGCTATCTCGGTCTTTACTTTAGTGATACCAACCAATATAGTGCCTATAAAATTGGCGAAACTGCTGAAGGCGGTAAAATAAGTGATAACATGTTCCGTTCTTATTATAGTTCGGTTTATTATAATGCCGCCGTTGATGCCGTGCCCGACTCCAACGGCAATTACAACGACAAGAACTATTATTGGTGGTCTTGCACCGGCATCCGCGGTATGCTGAACATCAGCGAACTTGTTTTCCCATCATAACAAAATCCCCGCCACTCGGCGGGGATTTCTTTTACCATATGATATTATGCCTCAAACCCATCCGGGAACACAACGGTCAGCACCCACTTGAACGCCTCTTCGCCGTAAACGGCGTGCGGCACCTTGGCGGGCATGACCAGCGTTTCACCTGCCTTGACAATATGCGGCACACCGCCGACCGTAAAGCGTCCGGTGCCCTCGAGCACGGTCACCATTGCGTCGCCGGTGGAGTCGTGCGTGCCGATCTCCTCGCCCTTGTCAAACGCGAACAGCGTAATGCTGACCGCCTTGTTCTGCGCCAGTGTCTTGCTGACCACCTGTCCCGACTGAACGGAAACCAGCTCAGCGAGCCTTACAACGCTCTCATGGTCGATATTGCGGATGAACTTGTCCATAGCTTCTCCTCTTTCCTGTCGTTTGCTTTATGCGGACAGTATACCACGCCAAGCCGCCGATTTCTGTTGTCCGCACAACATTTACAGAAAAATCGAATTTTCCTTGCGCGCTTCAGTCTGGAATTGCTCGAGCATAGCGGTGTGCGACAGAAAATCCGGATCATCAAATTTCTTTGCACCGCTCGGGCAGTAAGTCGTGCAGGCACAGCATTTAATACAGGTGCCCGGAATATTAGACGGGTCGTTCGGGTCAATCGCACCCATCGGGCAGATTTCCGCGCACAGACCGCAGTGCTCACACAACATCATCATCGTGCTCGGCTTGGCCTTCAGGAACTTTGCGGGCGTTTTGTCGGTCTTAAGCGGCGTGTAGTAGGCTGCCTGCGCGTCACCCGGCACCTTCGGCGGCTTGATCTCTCCCTCGCTTCTCAGCTTGAGCGCCGCACCCTGAGCCAGCATACGCAGCTCACTGAGGTCAGCCGCGTCCGGACGGCCTGCCGCCAGCTTGTCCGAGAATACATGCCGGCACAGAAAAGCGCCGCCTGCCGCCGGTTTGAAGTTGTTTTTGATCAGCAGATCGCACATTTCGGCAAGCGCGTTGTCATACGCTCTGCCGCCGTAGGTGACGAGCGCCACCGCCGGTGTACCCTCACCGTGCAGGCAGCGAGCAAAGTCCGGCGAAATCTTGTTCGGCAGCCGACCGGCATACACCGGACAGCCGAATACGACCAGCTCATCCGGGGCAAACTGATACTCCTGCGCACGGTCAGACGGCGTGTTGAGTGATATGTACCGGCACTCTGCCTTAAACAGACGCGCCAGTTCATCCGCCGTTGTTTCAACAACGGTCTTTGTGCTTCCTGCCGGACTGAAATACACACCCGTAACTTTTTTGATATCCATATCCTTTTCGTCCTCCGCTTTACGCTTATTCTACAATTTCAATACGGAATACGTTGATCGTGTCCACATCGGGGCAGCAAAACACCGCCACGCCGTCCTCCTGCCCGGGAAGATGGCCGCCGTAACGCAGAATGTCGATGTATGGGAACGCAACGTGCATCGCCATCGGGCAAAGCTGCCCGCGCTCGGTGTCGAAGTCGAAGCTGTCGCCGATTTTGTGCCCGCGGTGACAGCCGTGCTTGCCTTTTCGATCGATCAGCGTAATTTTGATCTTGGGTCTGCTCATTTGCGCCACGGCTCCTCACCCTGATGCAGAATTTCCATCTGGCACAGACGCATCGCGTTCAGCGCGGTATCGTGCGACTCCGGCGTGACGCACGCGCACAGTGCCGCGTCGATTACGATGTTTGCCTCCGGGAATGCTGCCTTGCACAGCATGGCGTTGGAAATCACGCAAATGCCAGTGCATACGCCGACAAATTCGATCTCCTCCGGCGGCTCGTGCAGAGCGCGTAGCGCGTCCACAAGTGCCACCGCGCCGAAGGTCGGCTTGCGGATAATGCGGGACGCCGGAATGCCATCACAGCGGCAGCAATGGCATCGTCCAGCGCATGACCTTCCGTTCCTTCGATGCAGTGCGGCACCGGCAGATGACGCCCTTCGTTTGTCTCCATGTAGTTCGGCTGGTGGGTATCCAGCGTGACGAACAGATTCTCACGCGGTGCATTTTTTGCCTTCTCTGCAACATAGGGCACGATGGCGCGCGCTTCAGCCGTACCGAGAGGGCCGCTGATAAAATCCTTCTGCATATCCACTACGATAAGAATTTTCATAAATTATGGTTCTCCTTTGTGTAGTGGTTATAGTATAGCATTGTTTGATGGGGTTTTCCATGCATTTTCGTTTTTTAGCGAGTACTAACCGATGGATTGCCGCTTGCGAAGCGAGGTGAACTGCGCTGACGCCGCGCGGGCGCACAAGAGGGTAGACAACCTGCGGTTTTCCACCCTCTTATGAATCTCCCCTTTTCCCTTGGATAGTCTGGCGCAGACCGTAGAACGGTGACCGCTGCGAAAATGGAAAACGGCAGTCGGGTTGCCGTTGCGTGTCTTTCCCCGCCTTTTCGCAGTTCACAGATAAATTACTGCTACGCATGCGGGTTCATCTACGCAGAGCGCGGCACAAGGTGAATTGCCCGAAGGGCAAGAGAAGGTCCCCTGGGGGATAGCAGTGCCGCACAACTCTTTGGTACGTTATAACGCACGGCACCTGCTAATTTAGGTGTTCGGTGCCATTTATTTTCGCAGGTGCTGTCTATAATAACGTGCTCACGAATTGCGCAACACGGTCATGTTGCGCCTGCGAAGACTTTCCGGTCTGTGTAGCAGTAATGTATCTAACACTCCGAACAGGTTGCGAAAGACACTGTAGTAAAAATCCTCTGCCGTTCCCCTTTTCTACGCTTACGCAGTCTACCATCTGCACCCAGCTACGCCGCAAGGGAAACGGGTGTTCAAAGAGGGTAGAAACCGTAGGTGTCTACCCTTTTTGTTCCCGCGCCGGACGGCGCACGTTCCCCGCACGCTGCAGCGTGCGAAATCTCTCGCCCAGAAATGGCGAATCTCTTCACCCGATGAAATCCTCCACCCGGTCTGCCGCCCTGTGCATCGCATGTTCCGCCTTATGCGCCGCGTGCTTGGCATTCCGCCGCATCGACGGATTGAGCATCGCGCCGGCCGCTACCATCGAAACCACCGCGCCTGCCATCGCTCCGGTCGCAATGCCGGAAACAAAAGGTGAAATTCGCATAAAAGATCTACCGCCTTTCATAAAGTTTATAGAATCAGTATGCCCGCTCGTCCCTCAAATTTTGCACAGCAAAAAATGCTTGTTTGGCACAATCGACTATTTACAATCGCATGTTCATATTATATAATATATCTAACAATCCGCCTTTAAGGTGCGGCCCGTGAGCCGCGCAAGGCAGAAAACAGTGCATACGCCGTCAGCCGTAGGACAAGGGGGACAGGTGTAGTATTTCGTGCGGCTTTCTGCTAATTGTTGTGGCGGAGAGTCATTTTTTTGCATTTTTGAAGGGAGGCGGCAGATTGACCGAACCGAAGATCATACTCGATCAGGATGGTATTCGCCGTGCACTGACCCGCATCGCGTTTGAAATCGTGGAAAAAAACAAGGGCGCGGAGCACCTGCTGCTCGCCGGTGTGAAAACACGCGGTATCTATCTGGCACAGCGCATTGCTGCCAAGCTGGGCGAGGTTGAAGGCACGGCACCTCCTGTGCTCGAGCTGGACGTTACGCCGTGGCGCGATGACGTGCCGCGCATGGACGCTCCTCTGCCCGATCTCGATCCGCGCATTGCAGGCGCGACCGTCATCATCGTGGACGATGTGCTGTACACCGGACGCACCGTGCGTGCCGCCATCGAAGCCATCTCTCACCGAGGACGCGCCGAGCGCATACAGCTGGCTGTGCTGGTCGATCGCGGTCACCGCGAACTGCCGCTGCGGCCGGATTATATCGGCAAAAACCTGCCTACCGCGCGTGATGAACGCGTTTTTGTCCGCCTGACCGAAGTGGACGGCGAAGACAGTGTAAACATACAAGCTCGCAATCCGTAAAACAACATCGCACCTGAGAAAGGAAGAACCGAATGTCTATCCAAACCTTAGTAGAAAAGATCAAGGAAAAGGGCAACCCGACCGTAGCCGGCCTGGACGCTCGACTGGAGTACATCCCGCAGCATATTTCGGGACGCAACATGATGCTGCACGGCGAAACGCTGCGTGCTGCCGCTGAGAGCGTCGTAGCCTTCAACTGCGGCCTGATCGACGCACTGTGCGACATTGTTCCGGCCGTAAAGCCGCAGGCTGCGTATTACGAGCTGCTCGGCTCCTACGGTGCGATGGCACTCAAGGAGACCATCGACTACGCACACGCCAAGGGCATGTACGTTATCGGCGATATCAAGCGCAACGACATCGGCGCTACCGCAACCGCTTACGCAGAGGCTTACCTCGGCAAGACCCGCGTCGGCGATACCGAGATCGCACCGTACGGCTGCGATTCGGTTACCGTAAACGGCTATCTCGGCACCGACGGCGTAGAGCCGTTCCTCAAGGAGTGCCGCAGCCGCGAGAAGAGCCTGTTTATGCTGGTCAAGACCTCCAACCCGTCCTCCGGCGAACTGCAGAACCGCGACATGGAGGGCAAGCCGCTCTACGCCCGCATGGCCGAGATGGTAGCAAAGTGGGGCGAGGGTCTGGATACGCCGTGCGGCTACAACCAGATCGGTGCCGTAGTCGGCGCAACCTACCCGGAGGAACAGAAGATCATCCGTGAGCTGCTGCCGAAGTCCTACTTCCTCGTACCGGGCTACGGCGCGCAGGGCGCAACCGCAAAGGACATTGCAAATGCATTCAACGACGACGGTCTCGGTGCTATCGTAAACTCCTCCCGCGGCATCATGTGCGCATGGAAGAAGACCGGGGGTAACGGCGAGGATTACAAGGAAGCTGCCCGCGCAGAAGCCATCCGTATGCGCGACGACATCGTAGCGGCGATTAAATAATATAAACCGCGCCATCGGCGCGCATTAAAATAGAATTTGCCTTGCAAATTCATAAAAACCTGGAGCACGTATCAAGGTTTTTATACAAGTACGGAGCAAAGTTTCGCTCGTCGGAACTTTGTGCAGTTCTGGACATATCCGCGCTTTCAGCGCGGTATGTCCCCTCGATTGAAACCGTGGTTTCAATCGAAGAATTAAGGAGCGTGTGGATATAGTGAAAAAAGCATACTTACTGCTGGCGGACGGCACTCTGTTCGAGGGTACCGCAGTCGGCTACGAAGGACAGAGCATCGGTGAGGTCGTATTCAACACCGGCATGGCAGGCTATCAGGAGGTTCTGACCGACCCGTCCTACTACGGTCAGGTCGTTACCATGACCTACCCGCTCGTCGGCAACTACGGCATCAACTTTGAGGATTATGAGTCCCGCAAAAGCTGGGTTTCCGGCTTTATCATGCGCGAGATGTGCGAATACCCGTCCAACTGGCGCTGCAAGGTAACGCTCGACGAGTACCTCAAGGCACAGAAGGTCGTTGGCCTTGCCGGCATCGATACCCGCCGACTGACTCGCAAGCTGCGCGGCGAAGGCGTTATGAACGGTGTTATTTACACCGAGGGCTTCGAGCCGGATGAGCAGACCATCGCAGAAATGAAGGCTTACGTTGTAAAGGATGCGGTTAAGACCGTAACCTGCGACGAGAATATCGTTTATCCCGCTGACGGTGAGACCAAGTACCGCATTGCCCTGTTCGATTACGGCGTAAAGTACAACATTGAGCGCGAACTGTGCAAGCGCGGCTGCGAAGTCACCGTTGTTCCGGCGTACACCAAGCCGGAGGACGTAGTCGGCAAGTACGACGGCGTGATGCTGTCCAACGGCCCCGGCGATCCGGCGGAGAACGTTGAGATCGTGGCAAACCTCAAGGAGCTGCTGAAGTCCGACATGCCGATCTTCGGCATCTGCCTCGGCCACCAGCTGCTGGCACTGGCTATCGACGCAAAGACCACCAAGCTGAAGTACGGCCACCGCGGTGTCAACCATCCGGTAAAGGACATCGACGCGGACCGCACCTACATCACCTCTCAGAACCACGGCTATGCCGTTGTAGGCGAGTCGGTTGACCCGCAGATTGCCCGCGTGCGCTATGTCAACCTGAACGACGGCACCGTTGAGGGTCTCGAGCACATCGACCGTCCGGTATTCACCGTTCAGTATCACCCGGAGGTATGCCCCGGCCCGATGGATACCTCGTATCTGTTTGATAAGTTCATCGAAAATATCGAAAAGTCGAAAGGAGGCGCTCAGTAATGCCGCTGCGCAAGGATATTCATAAGGTAATGGTACTGGGCTCCGGCCCGATCGTTATCGGTCAGGCTGCCGAGTTCGACTATGCAGGCACGCAGGCGTGCCGCGCACTGCGCGAGGAGGGTCTGGAGGTTGTTCTGGTAAACTCCAACCCGGCAACCATCATGACCGACAAGGCTATGGCGGACAAGGTTTACATCGAGCCGATGACCGTCGAAGCCGTTCAGGAGATCATCAAAAAGGAGCGTCCGGACTCTCTGCTGCCCAACCTCGGCGGTCAGACCGGTCTGAACCTCGCCATGGAGCTGTGCGAGAACGGTTTCCTCGATAAAATGGGCGTAAAGCTGCTCGGCGCTAATCCGACCACCATCGCAAAGGCAGAGGACCGCCAGATGTTCAAGGACACCATGGAGAAGATCGGTGAGCCGATCATTGCCTCCAAGGTTGTTCACTCGGTCGAGGATGCGGTTGATTTCACCCGTGAGATCGGTCTGCCGGTCATCATCCGTCCTGCGTACACGCTCGGCGGCACCGGCGGCGGCATTGCCTACACCTGGGAGCAGCTGCGCGAAATTGCAGCCTCCGGCATCATGTACTCCCGCGTGGACGAGATTCTGGTCGAGAAGTGCATCGCAGGCTGGAAGGAAATCGAGTACGAGGTAATGCGCGACCACAAGGGCAACGCCATCACCATCTGTAACATGGAGAACATCGACCCGGTCGGCGTACACACCGGCGACTCTGTCGTAGTTGCGCCGTCGCAGACCCTGTGCGACAAGGAGTATCAGATGCTCCGCACCTCCGCACTCAACATCATCACCGAGCTGGGCATCGAGGGCGGCTGCAACGTGCAGTACGCGCTCAACCCGGAATCCTTCGAGTACGCCGTAATCGAGGTAAACCCGCGTGTTTCCCGTTCCTCCGCACTGGCTTCCAAGGCAACCGGCTACCCGATTGCAAAGGTAACCGCAAAGATTGCAGTCGGCTATGGTCTGGATGAGATCTCCAACGCCGTTACCGGCAAGACCAAGGCATGCTTCGAGCCGACGCTCGACTACTGCGTTGTCAAGTTCCCGCGCTGGCCGTTTGACAAGTTCGTTTACGCGGACAACACCCTCGGCACCCAGATGAAGGCCACCGGCGAGGTTATGGCCATCGACAACAGCTTTGAGGGCGCACTGATGAAGGCTGTCCGCGGCTGTGAGATCAAGCTGGACAGCATGATCGCCCCGCACATCCAGAAGCAGTCTGACGCCGAGATTAAGAAGGGCGTGTCCCGCACGGACGACCAGCGTCTGTTCCACATCTGCGAGGCTCTGCGCCGCGGCATCATGACCATTGAGGAGATTCACGACATCACCACAATGGACGTGTTCTTCCTGCACAAGTTCCAGAACATCATCGACATGGAGAAGGAACTGGCTGCAGCTGACAAGATCGACTCCGATCTGTACATCCGCGCCAAGAAGATGGGCTTCCTCGACAAGACCATCGAGCAGCTGTCCGGCAAGGACATTTCGGATGTTAAGCGTCTGCCGGTATACAAGATGGTTGATACCTGCGCCGCCGAGTTCGAGGCAGAGACCCCGTATTACTACTCCACCTATGATGAGGAGACCGAGGTTGCACCTCCGTCCGGCAAGAAGAAGGTTCTGGTACTTGGTTCCGGCCCGATCCGTATCGGTCAGGGCATCGAGTTCGACTACTGCTCGGTTCACGCTGTCTGGGCACTGCAGAAACTCGGCTGCGAGACCGTTATCATCAACAACAACCCGGAGACTGTTTCCACTGACTTTGATACCGCTGACCGTCTGTACTTCGAGCCGCTGACGCCCGAGGACGTTACCGGTGTTGTTGAGGCAGAGAAGCCGGATTATGCAATCGTACAGTTCGGCGGTCAGACCGCCATCAACCTTGCGGCGCACCTTGAGAAGCTGGGCGTTCCGATCCTCGGCACGCCGGCATGGTCGATCGACGCCGCTGAGGACCGTGAAAAGTTCGACGTTATCCTGGAAAAGTGCGGTATCCCGCGTCCGGCAGGCCATACGGTTATGACCGAGGAAGAGGCTGTCAAGGCAGCCGACGAGCTTGGCTATCCGGTTCTCGTTCGTCCGTCCTACGTTCTGGGCGGTCAGGGCATGGAAATTGCCTACAAGGAGGCCGATGTCCGCGAGTTCATGCAGGTTATCACCCGCAACAAGGTCGAGAACCCGGTTCTGGTCGATAAGTACATGATGGGCCGCGAGATCGAGGTCGATGCCATCTGCGACGGCGACGACATCCTCATCCCGGGTATCATGGAGCACTTCGAGCGCGCAGGCGTTCACTCCGGCGACTCCATTTCCATCTATCCGTCCATCAACATCGAGCAGAAGCACAAGGACACCCTCGTTAAGTATACCGAATCTCTGGCAAAGAACCTCGCTGTTCTCGGTCTGGTCAACATCCAGTTCGTGCTGTACAATGATCAGATTTACGTTATCGAGGTAAACCCGCGTTCGTCCCGTACCGTGCCGTACATCTCCAAGGTTACCGGCGTGCCGATGGTCGATCTGGCTACCCGCTGCATGTTCGGTGAAAAACTGAAGGACATGGGCTGCGGCACCGGTCTGCATCCGGAAAGCGACCACTATGCGGTCAAGGTTCCGGTATTCTCGTTCCAGAAGCTGCGTGATCTGGATACCCAGCTTGGCCCTGAAATGAAGTCCACCGGCGAGGTTCTGGGTGTTGCCAAGACCTTCCGCGAGGCACTGCTCAAGGGTCTGACCGGCGCAGGCTTCCAGATGAAGAAGAAGGGCGCTGTCCTGATCTCGGTCCGTGATTCGGACAAGCAGGAGGCAATCCGCATCGGTGAGCGCTTCGAGGCTCTTGGTTTTGATATTTACGCTACCAGCGGCACCGCAAACGTGCTCAACCGTCACATGGTCGCCACTAACGCCATCCGCAATGTGGATGAGCCGTCCCCGAACATCATCGACCTGATCGAGTCCGGCAAGATTGACTACGTTGTTGCTACCTCGGTCAAGGGCCGTCATCCGGAGCTTGGCTCGGTACACATCCGCCGTACCGCGGTAGAGCGTGCAATCCCGTGCCTGACCTCGATGGATACGGTTTCCGCGCTGCTGCGCTGCCTGGAGGGCGATATTAAGATTGAAAACTGCGAAATGGTTGATATCAACACCATCTGATTGCAGTGAAATAAAACAGAAACCCGAAGGGAGGAACTTCGTAAAGAAGTTTCTCCCTTCGGGTTTTATAATCCGCCGGAGTAGATGCGCCGTATGAACAGCATCCGGAAACGCGCAAAGGAAATGGAAAAATCATTTTAGTCTCTTGTATAGCGTAAGAAAACAGAAACGGTGCAGTCAATAAGACTACACCGTTCCGAAAAATGTTAAATTGAGATGCAAAAGCTGTCTTGGGGTATCTTCTTTGTAGAGGGTGCCCAAAATCGACTGCTTTTTATTATGCTGTTGTACGAGAAAAATTAGTCCTCGTCGTCGATCTCCAGGTAATCCTCAAGATCCTTGAACAGGGCGGTCGGATCAACATCGTCCTCGAGAACGATCTGAAGCGGCTCGTTCAGGGACAGTAGGAACATACCGAGCAGGCTCTTTGCGTCTACCATACCGCTCTTGCCGTGAATCCAAATATCAAAACCGTAACGAGTTACGATCTTGTTGATCTTCTGAATGTCGTCCGTATTCTTTACACGGATACCTCTGGTCATAATAACTACCTCCTGAGATTGTACTTCGTGAAACCCTTTTATGTTAGTTTCATTATAGCATAAAACAGCAGAAAGAAAAGAGGTTTTTGTAGATTTTCTCATTTTTCAGCGTTTTTCGCTTAACATAAGCACAATTTCTCAATTATTTAGGCACTATTCACAGATTATAGACTGTATGTTTGTGCACAGTGTTGAGTCTCTCAATCGGATGATTCGTGAGAAGCGACAAAAAGCTGTACAAAAAATCGTATGTTTTGTCAGGCAGGATTTTACTTGTCCAGTGAAACAGCGTGATCCCGCTGTGACAGGCGGCCTTTCCCTGCGGTATGCAGCAACAGCACGGCGGCGATTACTGCGGTCAGCACCTCCGCGATGGGGAACGCCAGCCACACGCCGGCCGGCAGCAGGTGCGCGAACAGCCATGCCGCCGGCAGTACAAAGATCAGCTGGCGCAGCAGCGACACGAGCAGCGACTGCACACCGCCCTCGGTGGCCTGGAACACGCCCTGTATGGCAATGTTTGCACCTGCGAATACAAAGCTGACCGCCAGCACGCGCAGACCGGTCACGCACAAGCCCATCGTGCCTGCGGACAGTGAGAAAATACCTGCCAGCGGCTGCGCCAGAATTTCTACAGCCGCAGTGCAAACCAGCATGAGAACAATGGTGTACATCAGACCGCAGCGCACGCCCTCGCGGATGCGTTTCGTGTTCTGCATGCCGTAGCTGAACGACACAATCGGCGTAATTGCGTCACGCAGACCGAACGCCGCGAACAAAACGAACTGCTGAATTTTGTACACAATGCCATAAGCGGTGACATACGAACTGTCCAGACTGCCGAAAATCAGATTGACACAATAATTCATCACGCTCATCGCACCCTGTGCTATGATGGCCGGTACGCCGATGGAGTAAATCTCGCCGACGATACTGCGGCGCAGGCACAGAGCCTTGCGGCTGAACGGCAGTTCCCTGTTCAGCCGGAAATGGAACACGGCCGCCAGAGCCAGAGACGCAATCTGACCGAGCACGGTCGCCCATGCCGCACCTGCCACGCCCAGTTTCGGACAGCCGAGCAGACCGTAGATCATGATCGGGTCAAGCACGATGTTCGTCAGTGCGCCTGTCACCTGTGCGATTGTAGAATAAAGCGAACGACCGGTCGCCTGCAGGGTTTTCTCAAACACCGAGAAGAACAGAATGCCGAACGAGGCCATACAGCAGATGCGCAGGTACTGACTGCCCATCGCCAGAGCGGTCGGGTCGCTCGTCTGCGAGCCGATGTACGCACCCGCACCGAACGCGCCGAACAGCAGGCACACCGCATAAATAATTCCTATGAGCGTCAGCGCATTGCCTGCCGCTGCTCCCGCCTTCTCTCGGTCACCCTGACCAAGCGCGCGTGCGATAAGCGCATTTGCGCCGACACCGGTGCCGATGCCGACGGCGACCATCATCATCTGCACCGGAAACGCAAGTGTCAGCGCGTTGACCGCGATTTCACCTTTTTCCGCCATGTTTGCCACAAAATAGCTGTCCACAATGTTGTAGACCGCCTGCAGCATCATGGATAGTATCATCGGTGTGCCCATCTGCAGCATGAGCCGTCCTACCGGCGCGGTCGCCATTCGTTTTTCTGCCTTGTTCCGATCCATATCGAAACCTCCTGATTGGATTTTCGGAGTCTTTACGGAAAGCTGCCACAACCTGTCTTTTGCACAAAAGAAAAAAGTGCGTAAATCCATCTGGATTTACGCACTTCTGCTACTCGACCGCTTTATTTTATCAGCGTTTTTCACACTTGTCAAGCGGTTAGACCGGATACTTCCGAAAGATTCCCGGTGCAACGCCGACGTTCTTGCGGAAGCTGTGAATGAAATTCTCCTCGCTGTTGTAGCCGGTCGCGTAGGCGATTTCTTTGACCGACAATTCGGTGGACGCCAGCATATACTTCGCCTTATCAATGCGGCGCAGCACGATATACTCATACGGTGAATAGCCGGTCCGCGCCTTGAACTGCCGTGAGAAATGCGACGGACTCAGGCTGACGGCTGCTGCCGCGTCCTGCACGCCGATCGGCTCGAACAAATGCCGGTTCATATAGCGGATGGCCTGTGCAATACGGTCGCCGCCTGCGGTGCTCTCGGTGGTCTCGTCCAGCAGGAGCAGGCACAGCAGCCTGTGGATCAGCTGTGAGCACCGTGCCTCGCTCAGCCGCGCGTCCTCGGCGCAGGCGCTCCGCAGAGAATCCAGCATTTGCGCAATCTCCGCCGGTGCGGCCGGCGAAAATGCCCTGCGGCCGCGTGCCTGCAGGATTTTCTGATAGAATGCGCGGGCATTCAGGCCGTTGAACAGCAGCCAGGTGAACTCCAGTCCGTCCGAGGCGGCATAGCTGTATGGCTCACGGCAGTCGAACAGCACAATCTGTCCGGCGCCGGCGATGGCAGGCGTACCGTTCAGCGTCAGCTCCATTGCGCCATCATGCACAAAAAACAGCATGATATTTTGGTTGTGATCACCCTGCAGGGCGATTTCCGACCGATGATTGAAAGAATACCGGCTGCTGCAGAAGTAATGTCCGAGCCGCGTCGGGTAATAAAAAAGCTCCTTTGCAAGCGAAGACGGCGTAAAAAAGTACCGTTCCGAGGTCTGATGGACACCTAATTCGGGAATCAGCATAGCGGTCACTCTCCTTGCCTCTATCCTATCAGAAGTATCCGTTTGATGCAATAGCGAATAGCAGGATTTCGCAGGTTTAGGGTGATTTGTATCATTGGCAAGACGGCAGAAACGCTTTATAATAGAGCCATCAAACAGGGAAGCCACCCTTGATATGGCAAACAGACAAGGAGGATCATTCTTATGAAAATCGCATTTGACGTTGACGTTCTTGCCAAGCAGATGTCCATCAACGATTATGTTCACAAGGTAGCTGACTGGGGCTACAAGTACATCGAGCAGTCCCCGCATCCGCGCATTAACCCGTTCTACAAGCACCCGCTGTTCTCCAAGGAGTGCCAGCAGGAGTACAAGCAGGCTCTCAAGGAGACCGGTGTAGAGATTTCCTCTTTCATCGTTGTTTACCGCTGGTCCGGTCCGACCGAGGAGCAGCGCCAGCACGCAGTTGCAAACTGGAAGCGCATGATCGAAATCGCGGTTGACATGGGTGTACCGGTCATCAATACCGAGTTCTCCGGCGACCCGAACCAGCAGGAGATCTGCAACGGCATGTTCTTCAAGTCTATGGAGGAGCTTCTCCCGATTATCGAGCGTGAGGGCATCCGCGTAGAGTGCCAGTCTCATCCGTATGACTTCGTAGAGCTGAACGACGAGGCCTGCGACATCGTTAAGTCCTTCCGTTCCAAGAACCTGGGCTACGTTTACTCCGCATCCCACGGCTTCTTCTACGATCAGGGCAAGGGCGACGTTCGCCACATGCTGAAGTACGCCGGCGATGAGCTGACCCACGTTCTTCTGGCTGACACCTGGAACCAGACCAAGGACTGCCGCTACATCGTAAATCCGCCCTGGCTGAACCAGCGCGGCCGTGCTGACTACACCATCCATCAGCACACCGCTATGGGTGAAGGCGAGGTTGATTTCGACGGCATCTTCGAGACCCTGCGTGAGATGGACTTCGCAAACAAGCAGCTGAAGCCGGACGCACCGAAGGTTGGCGGCGACAATATCATCTGCGTATCCTACTTCGGCTTCCCGGAGAAGATGGATCAGCAGGCTCCAGAGGCACTCGACCGCATTAAGCACGAGCTGCTGTAAAGAATACTTCCTGAATACACAAAAGGACTTGAGTTTTCACTCAAGTCCTTTTTGCATACTGTCACAAAACGTCATTTCAGCCGACAAGCGGAATGGAACGCACGCTGCCGCGCAAATTGATTGGCTTTGCGCCATATGCACTTATCGGCAGATAAAAACGGACAAACCGCTTTGGTTTGTCCGTTATATTTTTATTCTCCGCAGCCGGGACAGTCGGAACAGTCACCGCACTCGGTGCCTTCCGCGGCCTTGCGGTCCTCGTAGGCGCGCAGCGTGCCTTCGGTCATGTGGCTGAGAGCCGCCAGCCGCTCGTTTACCATATCCCACAGGCACATCGGCAAATGGTCGCGGTGTCCGCGGTGGATAGTCACGCACTCGAAGCAGTTGCCGTGATGGCGGCACGCCTCCTTACACGGGCAGTGGTCACCTGATTCGCGCACCTGACGCAGAAATTCCAGCTTGATCTTGAGCGCTTCTTCCTTCTTGCCCTCGCGGTCAAGGTCGTTCTGCAGGATGGCCAGCTCGTTTCCGTCTATTTTCATAAGTATCGCTCCTCTATATATTGCACTGTATTGCATTTCCATCATAGCAGAGTTTTGACAGTTTCGTCAAAGCAACTTTATCCAAAACCGTGTTTTCGTGCAGTTATACAGATTTTCAACACTCATTTTATCTATTTTGCCATTGACAAAAAAGGACAAAATAAAGCCCTCATTCACAGACACATGAACGAGGGCTTTTACTTCCAAATCTCCATAGATCCTCTTTTCCCGACAGGATATTTCCCATCGCATTTGGATTGGTATTCGGTTGTTTTTTCGGCATCTTTCGATCTTACGTTCGCGGAACCGCCCGGCTAAGGTTCGTTTACTGCACAAACTACATAATCCGTTTGGTTGCCTTTCCTACATTCGGGAACTCTATTTCCAGTGGGTGATGCGTCACTGCTCGGCGGAAGATGTGATACAGCCTGCCTTGTCGAACCGGATTTTACTCGGACTTTGATATTATCTCGTTCCGATACGGTATGTCTATGCTGCAGATACTCATCAGTATGCCCATCGGCGGGTGCAGCATCCGGCAGGTATCGTAAGATACTTCGTTTTGTTCGCCGGCGCATCAAATATCAGGGTTCTGTCATGTATG
Source organism: Butyricicoccus sp. OF10-2 (assembly GCF_003481925.1). NCBI lineage: Bacteria > Bacillati > Bacillota > Clostridia > Eubacteriales > Butyricicoccaceae > Butyricicoccus > Butyricicoccus sp. OF10-2. The sequence continues at coordinate 43,955 of NZ_QUMC01000017.1, forward strand.
AACCTTACTTTCCTGCTGCCTCGATCCGCTTGACTGTCTTAGTATGCCATGTACGGATAGTTAAATTCACGAGGATAGCTTCCCCAAAGTTACCGTTGTTGTTACCTTTGCTTAGAAGCCGATCGCGCTTTTCAGGCGGTTCAAATTGTGGAATTGGAACTCGCTCATTTTTTCAGCTATCACCTTGATCGTTTCGGTCACAGCGCCGCGGCGAGTCCCGCGAACTGGTAAGATGCCTCTTCTGATACCATTGGACTCACCTCTTTCGTGGGTATCAAACCGGATTGACATCCTTCAGATTAGATGAAGGTTTGCGCCTTTTGGAGTAAAACCCCTGTTTTACTTTGCCTTTGGTGTTTGCCTTTATCTTTTCTGTGTCATTATAATATCATCAATATTGCACAACGTCAAGCGTTTTTTACGACTTTTTAGACTGCATATTGCACAACAAAAAGCCGTTCATTTCGGTGATTTGGCTCTTTTCTCCAAGTGTGGAATTTGGTATAATAAAAGTGTTAGGGCTTGCGAAGCGAGCGGAATCTGCGCTGACGCCGCGCGGGCGCGGCACGGGTATGTCGCGCAACTCGCTGGTCTGGATATAACGGATGACACCTCCGAGTTACAATTATCAGTAATCTTTACCGTAGGGTGCAACGTCCTCGGCACACCGTTACTTTCTGAACTGCACCATCTGCATCGCAGGGGCGGTCATTGGCCGTCCATGCAACGTGAGGACATTACTTAAGGCAACACCGCAAAATTTATTTGCAAACCACTCTTGTTCAATTATGTGGTATTGTCTTAACTCCCACTTGGTAGGAGCTCTTCACTCTAATTTCTAATCACTAACTACTAATCCCAAAAGGAGGCTATTGCAGTGGAAAACTTTAGCTTTTATATGCCGACACGCTTATTTTTCGGTGCCGGATCGGTCAAGCGTCTGGCCAAGGTACGTCTGCCGCAGGGCACGGGTCTGATCATCACCGGCGGCACCTCCACCACCAAACTGGGTTATGTGGCCAAGGTGGCGGATACGCTGGCGGAAGCCGGTCACCCGACCATGGTATACAACAAGGTACAGCCGAACCCGACGATCGAGGGTGTGCGCGAGTGCGCTGCGCTCTGCCGTGAGCAGAACATTGCATTTGTTGTCGGTCTCGGCGGCGGCTCGTCCATCGACACGGCCAAGGCGGTTGCCATTATGGCGACCAACGACGGCGACTGGTGGGACTACATTCACGGCGGCACGGGCGGCGGCAAGCGCATGGTCAATGCCGGACTGCCGATTGTTGCCATTCCGACGACCGCAGGCACGGGCACGGAGGCTGACCCGTTCACAGTTATCACCAACGGTGAGGAAAAGATCGGCGGCGGCGGTGAGAAATGCTTCCCGACCATTTCGATCGTCGATCCGGACTTTATGATGACCGTTCCGCCGCATCTGACGGCATACCAGGCTTTGACGCATTCTTCCATGCGGCCGAAGGCTATCTGGCTAAGACTGCAAGCCCGATGAGCGACATGTTCGCGCTGCAGGCAATTACGCTGATTGGCAAATCGCTGGCAACGGCTGTTAAGAACGGCGGCAACGCCGATGCACGCGCGGATGTGGCACTGGCAAACACGCTGGCAGGTTTTGTCGAAACGCTGTCGAGCTGCAGCGGCGAGCACGCCATCGAGCATGCGCTGAGCGCATTCCATCCCGATCTGCCGCACGGCGCGGGTCTGATCATGCTGTCCAAGGCATACTGGAGCCGCTTCAAGGACACCTCGGCTGACCGCCTGCAGGCCATTGCACACGCACTCGGACGTGCGGACGGCGATTTTCTCGCTGCGCTGGCTGAGCTGCAGCAGGCGTGCGGCGTGGACAAGCTGCGCCTGTCCGACTACGGTGTAAAGCCGGAGGATGCAGGCGAACTCGCTGACAACGCAGCAAGCACCATGGGCGCTCTGTTCCGTGTCGATCCGCGCACGCTGTCCCGCGAGGAGATTATGGACATCATCACCGAAAGCATTTAAGCGAATACGCTGAGAGCGGACCGATTGGTCCGCTCTTTTTTCGATAACGGCAGTTGCTAACACATTTTCGCGCGATAGCGCTGACTTTTTGACTTTGGGAGGGAGAAAGTTTCAACCAACGGGCGGAACTTTCGGACGACTTTGTGTCGTTTGCGTTACATCTGTGTTACACTGCTTGTATTGCCGCCAGATCATGCTATAATAGTCACAGAGTATGATATACGTCATACATCTATTAGCTTGCGGCTCTGCCGCAGACAAGGAGGTACACTCTATGAAATTTCAACAGGTAATGGCATTTTTCCTCACCGGTGCAACGGCACTCTCCATAAGCACCACCGCGCTCGCTGCCGACCTTCCGGATAACGTTGATACCACCGTATCCGCCACACAGACCGCCGATGAGCAGGAAAACAACCTTTACACCAGGAACGACAAGGACCTGACCAATGCCGAGTTCGAGCAGAAATACGAGCTGCCGGAGAACTCGTGGTTCACGCCCGCAGTCCGCTATGTGATTGAGAACAACATCATGTTGCCGGCGGGTCATATCGACGGTAAAGAATATTTCCCGTGGTTCAATCCGGCGGAAAACCGCTGCACGGTTGCCGAAGCGATTTACAACAGTGCAAAGCTCGTTGACCCGGAACTAACTGCATCCTATGCGGGCATGGCTGTTAAGGAAGCGCCCGATTACGCCGAAATCCCCGAGCTTTACCGTGATGGCGCTTCGTTCTGCTTTGAATCCGGCATTATGACCGGCGACAGTCAGCACTACCTGCGTCCCTATGACTCCATCTCCCGTCAGGAGTTCGCGGCAGTGCTGCAGCGCTACATCGCGCTGCTCGAAAAGGCCGGAAAGATTACGGTTTCGACTGATACGAGTGTGAATACCGCGTTTACCGATGCTTCTTCGATCGCTCCGTGGGCGAAGGATGCCGTTGCGTTCTGTCAGACCAGCAAACTGATGAACGGCGACAATCACGGCGCATTCAATCCCAAGGGACAGATTAAGTCGGTTGAGCTGGCACAGGTGCTGTACAACCTGTCTCAGCAGATCAAATAATGTGCAAAACCACCTGTTATCACTGATAACAGGTGGTTTTTCTATGTCTTTGGGACATCAATTTCACGTCACAGTTTTCAGTCAAAACGCGAATTGTAAAAATACGTTTTATCTGCTATAGTGCAGATACCGAGAGACAGCTTCCGCGAAAGAGGTGACGGCTCTATGAAAAAACGCATTGCATTCCTGCTGATCGTTCCGCTGCTGTGCGTACTGGCTGCAAGTCTAAACATCAGCTATATGCCGGCCGGCGGCCTGCTTTTTGTCAGCAGCACGCCGGACGATGAACTCACTGTCTGGCAGAAAACCATGCCTGACGGCACCAAAATCGCCGTTTACGACAGCGAAACCTCCATCGTATACGCCAAATACCGCGGTTTGACGTACACCATCACCGAAATTCAGAAGCCTGCGGATGGGCATTGGCTGCCGGAGTCCATTAAGGTCTACCGCGGTTCGTACACCTCTCCCGACAACACATAAGAGAACAGCCTCAGAGCGTGATTTTTGCACGCCTCTGAGGCTGTTTTATTTCATTCCATGATGGAAAATTCAATTTCTTCGACGGTATAACCGTCCTCGATGATAGTCGGTGCGCGGAACAGGTCATCCTCGAGCGTATGCGGCAAATGCGCCAGACACAGGTGCAGCACGCTGCCGCCGCCCTCTCTCTGCGTGAGCAGCAGCCGTCCGCCGTGCGCCTGCGCGATTTGATTGACGAGCGGCAGGCCAAGACCAAGCGGTGTGCCGCCGCGCACGAGCGCCCGGTAATCGTCCATCGAGGTGGTGCGCCGCCAGCCGGAAAGCAGGTCATCGAACTTCGCCGGATCCAGTCCCGGACCGGTATCGGCAACCGCAATCGTCACAAAATCCCGCGTATCGGTCAGCGAAACCGTGATTTCGCCGTCCTCCGGTGTTACGCGCAGCGCGTTTGTCAGCAGGTTATAGATTGCCGTACGCACCAGTCTCGCGTCAATGAGCGCGTCTGCGTGCTCCGGCACCTGTACGATGAATTTTGCACTGCCCGCAGGCGCATGCGTCTCAGCCTGCTGTACAGCATCGCGGCAGAGCGCTGACAGGTCGCAGCGCCGCAGAGAAAGCTGCTCGGTCAGCAGAGGGTCGTGCAGTAAATCCGAGTGCGTCAGCAGCCGATACAGCCGCATGCACTGCCGCCGCAGCCCGTCTGCCAGTGCAGGATCCTCCACCTGCTCGGCCTCGGCCATCAAAGCACCCAGATAACGCGAGCTTTTGTCCTGAATGACCCGCAGGCTGCCGTCATAGGCGGCACGGTCGCGCCGCAGATACGCCAGCAGTGCACCGCCGCGGTGCGGGATCATTTCGACCGTGTAGACCGTTCCGTCGATGTCCTCCTCTGCGGTGCAGGCAGACTGTGTATTTATGCACCGGAGCAGTATATTCCGCGTGCTGCCGCTCAGGAACGGATCCAGCTCCTCCATCGGGTGCAGACCGGAAAGCTGCTGTGCCGCGTCGCTGCACCGCTCAATACGCAGCGTATCGCTCACTGCGAACAGCGCCGCATGCCGCAGCTCGGTGCGCAGCAGCAGCTCACGGACTGCGTTGCCGTCCAGCTGCGAAAAAAATGCGTCTTCCATCATTATCCTCCCAAAACACCGTGTAATTTTACCTTTGTACTGTGGGAAAGCTGCTGTCATTCTCGATCGTGTTTTCCTGCGTCCGGTATATGCTGCGCGGTATTTGGCATACTAATCTCTGTCTTCGCGGATGTGAAAAAACAGCACGGCGCGCGCTGTGCTTTTCTCATCCCGAAAATCGGGGGATTATACAAACCGAATCCCCATATTTTGTACGATGTGTTTATTATACCACTGCCGCTACTGTCATTGCAAAGAAAATTATACAAAAATACCGGGCAGAATGACAAGAAAATCACAAATATTACACCTTGCGGCAAACTGCGCATTTAGTGTATAATAATAACATCAACAGAGAACTTCATCAAAACATTTAGGAGGAACACTGTAAAATGGGTATCAAAGTAGGTATCAATGGCTTTGGCCGTATCGGCCGTATGGTTTTCCGCGCTGGTCTGAAGAACCCGAACATTGAGTTCGTAGCGGTAAACGATCCGTTCATGACTCCGGACTACATGGCATACATGCTCAAGTATGACACCATGCACGGTCGTTACGACGGCACCATCGAGTATGATGACAACTCCATCACCGTTGATGGCAAGAAGGTTCAGTTCTTTGCAGAGATGGACCCGAAGAACATTCCGTGGGGCAAGGTTGGCGCTGACTACGTTGTAGAGTCTACCGGCGTATTCCTGACCAAGGAGAAGGCACAGGCTCACATCGATGGCGGTGCTAAGAAGGTTATCATGTCTGCTCCGTCCAAGGACGACACCCCGATGTTCGTAATGGGCGTTAACCAGAACACTTACACCAAGGATATGACCTTCGTATCCAACGCATCCTGCACCACCAACTGCCTGGCTCCGATCGCTAAGGTACTGGACGAGGCATTCGGCATCACCGAGGGCCTGATGACCACCGTACACTCTGCAACCGGCACTCAGAAGGTTGTTGACGGCCCGTCCAAGAAGGACTGGCGCGGCGGCCGTGCTGCTTGCGGCAACATCATCCCGTCCACCACTGGCGCTGCAAAGGCTGTAGGCAAGGTTTACCCGAAGCTGAACGGCAAGCTGACCGGTATCTCCATGCGTGTACCGACCCTGGACGTTTCCGTTGTTGACCTGACTGCTAACCTGGCTAAGCCGGCTACCAAGGAAGACATCTGCGCTGCTATGAAGGCTGCTTCCGAGAAGCCGCTGTCTGAGGGCGGCCTGAAGGGCGTTCTGGGCTACACCGAGGATGCTGTTGTATCTTCTGACTTCCTGGGCGACGAGCGCACCTCCATTTTCGACGCTAACGCTGGCGTTTACCTGACCGACACCTTCGTAAAGGTTGTTTCCTGGTACGACAACGAGTGGGGCTACTCCAACAAGCTGCTGATGCTCATCGAGCACATGGCAGAGGTTGACAACAAGTAATTGCTGCCCACTGGCGTATAAAATGTTTTCAAAAAGCTCTTGTTCTTCGGAACAAGAGCTTTTTTCTTTCTCTCCGGCTTGACGGCACAGGCATATCATGCTATACTTAGTTCAAATTTAGACTATCTATTTTTGAAGCAGGTGATATACATGAATCCCTATATGGAATTTACGCACAAGACCGATCTGGCATACAGCGCAATGTGCCGACCGCTGTGCCGCGAACTCAAGCTGACACAGACGGCGTTTGACATCCTGCTGTTCCTTGCCAACAACCCCGGCCATGACACCGCCAGCGACATCGTGGAGCTGCGCCGGATCAAGGCGAACCTCGTATCAGTCAACGTCAACCGGCTGGTCGAAGAGGGCTATCTGCGCCGCGAGAGCATCCCCGGCGACCGCCGCAAGACCCGTCTGATATGTACCGACAAGGCGCTTCCCATCATCGACCGCGGCCGCGCATTGCAGGCGCAGTTCATCGACCGTCTGCTCTCCGGCATGAGTGATGAACAGCGGCAGGCGTTTGGCGATGCCGTCGGTGTCATCGACCGCAATCTCGACCAGCTCTTGCAGGAGGTGCGCTGATATGACGATGCTTTTCACCGTGCTCGTCACGTTTTTCGCCGGCATGGGCGCTGGCCTCGGCACCGGCTTCGCGGGCATGAGCGCCGCCGCCGTTATCAGCCCCATTCTCATCACCTTTCTGCACATGGACCCGTATATGGCGGTCGGCATCGCGCTCTCGTCTGACGTACTGGCGAGCGCCGTTTCGGCCTATACCTACGGCAAAAACAAAAATCTGGATGTCAAAAACGGCCTGCTGATAATGCTCAGCGTGCTTGTATTCACCGTGGTCGGCAGCTATATCGCCAGCCTGCTCCCCTCGCGAACGATGGGCAGCTTCTCGGTGTTTATGACGTTCCTGCTCGGCGTAAAATTCATCGTCCGTCCGGTCATGACCACCAAAGAGGCGATGATGAACGTGTCCGCGCGCAAACGAGCTGTGCAGTCCATTGTCTGCGGCGTGCTGATCGGGTTTATCTGCGGCTTCATCGGCGCGGGCGGCGGCATGATGATGCTGCTCATCCTGACCTCGGTGCTCGGCTACGAGCTGAAAACCGCCGTCGGCACCAGCGTGTTCATTATGACGTTCACAGCGCTCACAGGCGCGGCCTCGCACTTCGCCATTGGCGGAATGCCTGACCCGCTGATCTGGGCTCTGTGCGTGATCTTCACGCTCGTGTGGGCACGCATCGCTGCCGTGTTCGCCAATAAGGCCAGCCCGAAAACGCTCAACCGCGCCACCGGCGTGATTCTTGTCGTGCTCGGCCTTGCTGTTATGTTATTCTCCAAAATCGCATAAACAAACCCCTTTCCGCTCTGTCGGAAAGGGGTTTTTCAGTTGAAAATTGAGAATATGGATATTTTTTTGCCTGAACACAAATTGGTGCTGGAACATGATGGGTACTATTATCACAGCAGTATGGCGGCCAGAGAGAGGGCAGAACGGAAAGACCGCGCCCTGCGAGATGCGGGATATCAGGTGCTTCGGATCTGTGACAGCCGGGAGCTGGCTGAGCCGGTTGTATTGCAGAAGACGAAAATTCTGTATCGGTTTGATGAGCAGGACAGGCATCTTGACCAAATGATCGCCTCTGTATTTTGCTATCTTGATTTACAGCCGCTCGATTTTCATCACCGGCGGGATCAATATGCAATTAATCAAATGTATTTTCATGAGCGAAAGAAACGCACTCTGGCGGTAGAATATCCTGCAATCGCGTTGGAGTGGAGCACCCGCAACGCCGACAAGCCTGATACTGTATTCAGCGGTTCACCTCGAAAAGTTTGGTGGCACTGTCCAAAATGTCAGCAGGAGTATCGAGCAACGATCGCTAATAGGACCAAGCGCCGTTCCAACTGTCCGTTCTGTGCCAATCTTCAGGCGTATGAGAAAAACTGCCTGGCAGTGCTCCGGCCGGAAATTGCCGCGGAGTGGCATTCTGCGTTAAATTCCCCTCTGACACCTTATGATGTAGTGCCCGGCTCTGAAAAAAAGTATACTGGATCTGTTCGGAAGGACATGTTTGGAAAGCAGCCATCTGTTCCCGCACCAATTCTCGAAAAAGCAGATGCCCCATCTGTCATCCGAGAACTGGGACGCGATGCGGCTTGGTGAGGCCGCCGGAGCCTGCGCTTATTTGAATCTGGCACCCCACAAAGAATTTGCCGCTTTTGCCCAGTGAGATAGCAGGGCAATCCAATAGGAAATTTGGGTGGAAATGTGAAAAGGCCATGAGTGGCGATGCGAGAAGGGACATGTCTGACAGAGTTTCATCAGCAAGCGGATTCGCGGGGATGGCTGTCCATATTGTTCCGGTCGGCGTCCAAGCAGAGCGTATTGTCTGCAAGCTGCTACCCTGCCCTTGCTCCTATCCATACAGAGTGAATTGAACATTCAATAAAGAACGTACGTTCTTTTTAGTGTAAATCATGCTGCATTTTCGTATTTTCCTCAGAATCAATCCATATACTATGTTATTTTATGCGCTCGCTTCTCAACGGCAGTTCTCCCTCAAATCTGCGGCTGCACCTGCAGGAACTCCGCTGTTCCCTGTTCTCCGGTTTGCATTTTTGCCGGTTTCGTGGTATATTTTTAATATATGCCGTATGACTTTGTAAGCGGTCATACGCGTCAATCTGCGAACACATCATACAAAGGTGGGGAGCAAAGATGAACGGACCTACATTACAAGTGCAGATGCTCGGGCAGTTTACCCTTCGATACGGCGACCGCACCATTTCCGACAGCGACGACCGCTCCCGCCGGGTATGGTCACTGTTGGCCTATATGCTGTATAACCACGGCCGCTCGTTCGCACAGGAGGAGCTGATCCATCTATACTGGAGCAACGGCGATAAAAGTGCGGATCCCGGAAATGCGCTCAAATCAATCTTTCACCGCATTCGCACCGCGCTGGACAAACTGCAGCCGGGACTTGGCCGCCTGCTCATCCGCCGCAAAGCAGGCCGATACTTCTGGAACAACGTTATACCGCTTTCCCTCGATACCGAGGACTTCGAGGCGCATTTTCATGCCGCCGAAGCCGCCGAAGACGACGATATCCGTCTGGCAGAGTATCAGGCTGCACTGGCGCTGTATGCCGGCGATCCGCTTCCTCGCATGACCGATGAAATCTGGACTATTCCAATCGTGGCCTACTATCACAGCCTGTACACCCGTGCGGCAGCCGGGGCGATCGAACTGCTTGAAAAGCAGGAACGCACCGCCGAAGCCGTTGCGCTGTGCCATCAGGCGATTCATATTGAGCCGTATCAGGAGGACCTGTATGAGCACCTCATGCGTGGTCTGCTCCGCACCGGCGATATGAAGGGCACTATGTCGGTCTACGAGGAAATGAGCGAGCTGCTGTTTGCGCATTTCGGCGTTATGCCGTCCGAGACGCTGCGCACGCTGTATCGTCAGGCAACACGCACCGTAAACGACCGCACACTGACCATGGACGAGGTTTGCTCTCAGCTTGCGGAGCCTGCGCCGCACGGCGGCGCCATGGTATGCGAATACGACTTTTTCAAGATTCTGTACCGTTCCGAAGCCCGTTCGATCGCACGAAACGGCCATTCAGCGAATATCTGCCTGCTGTCGGTCTCCGGCAAGGACGGCGAAATGCTTGCACGCCGCAGTCTGGACCCCGCAATGAACAATCTGCAAGTGCTTGTCCAGAACAATCTGCGCCGCGGCGATGTGATCGCTCGATGCAGCATTTCGCAGTATATCATCCTGCTGCCGCAGGCGAATTACGAAAACAGCCGCATGGTCGCCGACCGACTGGTAAGCGCGTTTTACCGTCGGTATCCGCACTCGCCCGCACGGCTCCGCTATACGGTGCAGCCGCTGACGTAATCGGACTTTCAAAACAACTGCGTGCCGTCTATCCCGCGCACAATAAAGGAGATAAACATGGGTAAACAAAGCTGGAAGCCCGGCAACATGCTCAATCCCGTTCCGGCGGTGATGGTCAGCGTTGCCGATGAAGCGCACCGTCCCAACATCATCACGGTAGCGTGGGCCGGTACGATCTGCACCAACCCGCCGATGGTGTCGATTTCGGTCCGTCCGTCACGGTATTCTTACGATATTATCGAGAAAACCGGTGAATTTGTCATCAATCTCACCACCGAAAAGCTGGCGCGCGCGTGCGACTACTGCGGCGTTGTCAGCGGCCGTGATGTGGATAAATTTGCGAAAACCGGTCTGACGCCCATGCCGGTCGAGCATGTCAGCGCACCCGCTATCGCGGAAAGCCCGGTCAACATCGCCTGCCGCGTCACCGAGAGCCGCGCACTCGGCAGCCATACCATGTTCATCGCCGAGGTGGTCGGCGTGACGGTTGATGACGAATATCTGGACGAAAACGACCGGTTTCATATCAACGATGCGAACCTGATTATGTACTCCCACGGCGAGTATTTTGCGCTCGGCAAGTATCTCGGCAAGTTCGGATACAGCGTGCAGAAGAAGAAAAAGAGGAAGAAGTAAGGCGTTTTCAACTGCATACTATTGGCTGAAATATCAAATCGGAATTTAAGGAGGTCTTGTATGAAGAAAATAGTATGTACAATGCTATGTATTATGCTTTTATTTGGTTTGAGTGCTTGTGGTGGAGATGTCAGTGAAGTAAAAACTCATAATGTTGAATCTGAGAGCTATTCAGAAGAGGATATTAAAGCCGCTATTGACACAATAAAAAAGGAGTTTAAGAGTGACTGGAAAGGATGCACTCTCACAGAAATTTACTATGCCGGAGATGACTGCACGAAAGATCATAAAGATTGGGCAGACAGAAACAATGCAGATGAAGTCATTGTTTTATTATCTTCATTCGATGTTGATTCATCTGGTGGAGACGGGTCTTTGAATCCAAATAGTACATACAGTGATTGGAAGTGGATTTTAGTTAGAACAGATGGCGGAAAGTGGCAGCATGTTGACCATGGATATTAAGTCAAATTCCAGTTTTCCGCACCATGCAACCCATAACAACGCAAAACCGGCATCTTCCGATGCCGGTTTCTTTTCATTTCATTTCTTTATCAAATCGCTGTTCAGCCCAGCATTCTGCCGCGCAGCAGAATCGTGTGAATGTTCAGCTCCTCATCCAGCAGGAGCACATTCGCCAGCTTGCCCGGCTCGAGCGAGCCGTAATCGTGCTCAACGCCGATAGCGCACGCCGGATTGGTGGACGCGGAACGAATCGCCTGACCGAGCGAAACACCCATTTTAACAGCCGAGCGCACGCAGTCCATCAAATTGGTTGCGGAACCCGCAATCGTGCCGTCGTGCAGGGTGGCAAGGTTGCCGCGCACGGTAACCGCCTGTCCGCCGAGCGAATACTCGCCGTCATCGAGTCCGGTCGCCATCATGCTGTCCGAGATCAGGATAACACGGTTCTCAAACAGCCGGAAGGTCGCGCGAACGACCGACGGATGCACATGCACGCCGTCCGCGATGAGTTCAACTGCCACGTTATCGTTGTCAAAGGCCGCACCGATGACGCCCGGTGCCCGATGAGAAAACGGCGGCATGGCGTTGTACAGGTGGGTCACCTGCCGGGCTCCGTGCTTGAAGGCTTCGCAGGCGATGTCGTAATCCGCTGTCGTGTGCGCAATCGAGATACGCACCTCGCCTGCCAGCTCGTCGATCGTCTCCATCGAACCGGGCAGCTCGGGTGCCAGATCGCACAGCTTGAACAGACCGCCGGCTTTTTCCTGCACCCGGCGGAACATGGCCGCGTCCGGCGCATGCAGATAAGCGCCGTTCTGCGCACCCTTTTTCGCCTCGGAAATGAACGGGCCTTCCATGTTGATGCCCACAAGCGCCGCGTCATTACTCTCCGCCTGATAGGTTGCGGCGGCTTCGGCAATCTGTGTCAGCTTGTCCTCCGGATAGGTCATAGTCGCCGGACAGATGGCGGCCACGCCGATCTGTGCCTGATACTTTGCCAGTGTGGAGATAGCCTCATGCGTGCCGTCACAGAAATCGCGGCCCATGCAGCCGTGAAAATGCAGATCGACCAGTCCGGGCACGGCGTACAGACCGCCCATATCCACCGCATCCGCGCTCACCTCTGCGGATGCAATCCGGTCGCCCGAGATGGACAGTCCGCCGGTTTTGAACGTGCCGTCCGGCTGATATACCCTCAAATTGCTAAATTCCATAACTTCTCTTCCTTTTTAGAGCAAATCGCCGCACTTAGACAGTGCCGCCTCGTCCGCTACAATGGAAACATCTGTGTGCAGCTGCAGGATAGATGCCGGAACCTGAGGCGTTACCGGGCCGAAGAACGCTTCGCGGACGGTCTCTGCCTTGTTTTCACCGGAAACCACCAGCACGATGCGCCGTGCCAGCATGATGGTCTGCACGCCCATGGTGTACGCCTGCCGCGGCACATCATCCGCCGAGGCGAAAAAGCGTTTGTTTGCCTCGATGGTGGACTCGGTCAGGTTCACGCAATGCGTGCCCTTGGAGAAATACTCGTCCGGCTCGTTGAAGCCGATGTGTCCGTTCAGGCCCATGCCGAGCAGCTGCAGGTCAATGCCGCCCGCCGCCTTAATGGCTGCATCGTAGCGCTTGCACTCCCGCTCGGCGTCAAGCTGCGCGCCGTCCGGCAGATTGATGCGCTCTGCCGGCACATTCACCGCGTCGAAGAAGTTTTTGTGCATGAAATAGTGATAGCTCTGGTCGTGATCGGGTGTCAGGCCGCGATATTCGTCCAGATTGAAGGTCGTGCAGCCGCCGAAGTCCACATCACCCTTGTTATACCATTTAATCAGCTGCTCGTAAATGCCGATCGGTGACGAACCGGTCGCCAGACCGAGTACGGAATCCGGTTTGAGAATAACCTGTGCCGAAATGATGTTGGCTGCCTTGCGGCTCATGTCGTTATAATCCTTAGCGCGAATGATTTTCATGGAATACCTCTTTCTTCTGTCTCCGGAAATAGAAAGGGCAGGCAATGTGCCCGCCCTTTCCATTGCGCGGAGCGCAATCGTGATATGCAAACAAGATAGGTTAGTTAGATTGGTTGCGATTTCTTAACCATTCGGTGTTCCCACGCGGCTGTATTTTCAAACCGTGTGCGAGCACTTCAGGCTGCGTTGAATTGCTTTCAGTGTTACTTCAGCATCTTTGCCATTTCGTCGGCTACGAACTGGACCTTGGTGCCAATGATAACCTGAACCGCAGTCTGCGACGGACGCATTACGCCAGCCACGCCTGCAGCCTTGATCTTCTTCTCGTTGACGAGCGTGCCGTCCTTGACTTCCAGACGCAGACGGGTAATGCAGTTATCCAGAGATTCTACATTTTCCTTGCCGCCCAGACCTTCGAGGACTGCAGCTGCAATTGCGGTGAAGTCGTTATTTGCCAGCTTGGCATTCTTGTCAACCTCTGCGAAGTCGGCTTCTTCATCCTCACGGCCCGGGGTCTTGAGGTTGAACTTGGTGATCGCAAAGTAGAATACCAGATAGAATACAACGAATGCTGCGATACCCAGCGGGATGATCATCAGCGTGTTGTTCGCTGCCGGCAGGAAGGACGAGAATACGAGGTCGGTCGCGCCTGCGGAGAAGCAGAAGCCTGCGCGGAAGCCGACATAGTAGGTGATGATGGTGAAAATGCCGTACAGAGCAGCATAAACAACATACAGCGGGAAGCACAGGAACATGAAGCCGAACTCAAACGGCTCGGTAACGCCGCAGATGAATGCGCAGATGGCAGCGGACAGGACCAGACCGATAGCAGCCTTCTTGTTCTTCGCAGCCTTGATCATAGCAAGAGCCGCACCGGCAATACCGAACATCATGCAGGGGAAGAAGCCGGACATATACATGCCGAGCTCCAGGTAACGCCGTTCTGACCGGTAATGTCGCCGGCCCAGTAGTGAGACAGGTCGCCCAGGCCGATGGTATCGAACCAGAATACGTTGTTGAGTGCGTGATGCAGACCGGTCGGAATCAGCAGACGGTTAAGGAATGCATAGATGCCGGCGCCGATACCGTCCATGCCGATGATGCCTTCGCCAACAGCTACCAGAGCGCTGAAGATGACAGGCCATACGAACAGCAGGACAACGGATACCGCGATGGAAACCAGACCGGTTACGATGGCAACGCAGCGCTTGCCGCTGAAGAATGCCAGCCAGTCCGGGAGCTTCGCGTTTTTGAAGCGGTTATAGCAGCTTGCGCCGATGATACCGGCGATGATAGCGATAAATACGTTCTGGATCTTGTCAAATGCCAGCGTTTTTACCGGATCATCCGCGATTGCGGGCATCAGCGTGGTAACAACGCCGGTGCTCAGCAGGTTGGTCATCATCAGCCAGGATACCAGACCGGCCAGTGCCGAGGTACCCTCGCGGTCGTCGGATAGTCCGACTGCAACACCGATGACAAACAGCCATGCCATATTGTCAATCAGCGCGCCGCCTGCCTTTATCAACAGGAAGCCAATGTTATACAGTGCACCGCTCGTGGCCGCACCCGGCACGCCCATAACGCCCGGAGCGATCGCGTAGCCGAGACCCATCAGGATACCGCAGATCGGCAGCGCAGCTACCGGCAGCATCAAAGCCTTGCCCAGCTTTTGCAGTTTTTTCATCATAAGAGTTTCCCCTCCTTATTTTGTGGACCGCCGAAGCGGCCGATTGTGTTGACGGATGGGAGAGCCGAACTCCGTTTCCGTCCCCCTATTTCATCGCCGTTCACACCCAGCGAAATGAAATCCTTACAAATTACTCTCGAGGAACGCCTGCATTGCAGCTGCAGCGGTCTCCTCGTCCTCACCCTCGATGGTAAGCTTTACGGTATCGCCGCCCTTAACGCCGAGTCCCATCACGCCCATGATGCGCTTGGCATCGACTTCCTTTTTCGGGCTGGCGATCATGATTTTCGAGGCAAACTTGCCTGCCTCCTTGACCAGCAGTCCGGCCGGTCGAGCGTGGATACCCAGTGCATCCGTAATCGTATATTCAATGGTCTTCATCTCAGAATTACTTCCTTTCCGTTACTTGGTTTCCAGGTGCAGCAGTACGTCGCCTGCAGAAACCGTTTCTCCTGCCACGGATTTTACGTCCTTGAACGTATCCGGATTGCAGATTAAAACCGGCGTTACGATCTTGTAGCCTTCGGCCTTGATGGCCTCCGGGTCAAATTCGATCAGCGTGTCGCCCTTCCTGACCTGATCACCGGCCTTGCAGCAGGCCTTGTAATGCCTGCCCTCCAGCTGTACGGTGTCGATGCCAACGTGGATGAGCAGCTCTGCACCGCCCGCCGTGGTCAGCGATACCGCGTGACCGGTCTCAAACATCACATCCACCGTGCCGTCCGCCGGAGCAACAATGCGTCCTTCGGTCGGCTCGATTGCAATGCCCGGACCGAGAATGCCCTGTGCGAACGTGGGATCGGGTACGTCCTCCAGTGCTACCACCTTGCCGGCAACCGGCGCCGTTATCTCGATGCCGCTGTCGCCGCCAAACAGATTTTTCAGTTTACCAAACATTTAGCTCACAACCTTTTTGATTCGGCAATACCGCATGGTTGAACACGAGTGATTTGCGCGTAAATTGTGCGGTGTTGCCTTAAGTATGCCTGTTTTGTCCGAAAACATACAGAAAATAAAAAGAACCAAACTTCTGCACAGATACAACTTGCCCTTTGATGGCAATTCCTGCGAGAAATCTGGTTTTGCCCGCCGAAGCGGTAACAATCCATTTCAAACGGATACTGTTTACTTGTTAATTGCAGTATAACAAACTTTTCTCACCTTGGCAAGAGCAACCTGTCGAATTAGTTGCCAAATTTTCGCGTTGTTTTTCTGCACTTTGCACAAAAAACAAGTCCGCACTGCTTGTGCAGTACGGACTCCGTGATTACTTTTTATCATCAATGTGCTCCATCACACGGGCGATGTGAATGGTGAGATACAGCAGCTCATTCTGTCCGGAGTGGAAATTTTTCTCCCTCTGGACGTACACGCGAATCTTGTCCGCACAGGCATACGCCTTCGGGTACTTGAACCGCACCACATCGAGCAGATCGCTGTCCTCATCGCCGTAGCCTTCTCCGCTGACGATACGCCGTGCGTAGAACTTGAGGTGCGTGACAAACCGGTAGTAATTGAGCGATTCATCATCCGGACGGAAACCGTATTCATCGTAAACGATGCGGAAAACCGCCTGCAGCAGATAGGTCATGTCGTAAATATCGCGGATTTCACCACCGAGCTGTGCATTGACAAAGTGCAGCGCGATAAACGCTGCCTCATCATCCGTGAACTCCACGCCGGTCTCCTCCTTGACGATCTCATTCGCCTTGAGACCCACGCGGAATTCGTCCTTGTACAGCTGCCGGATGTCCCACAGCAGCGGATTGGGCAGTACAATGCCCTCCTTATAGCGGTTGACGGCCGCCGAGATATGATCGGGCAGCGTAACGTAAATGCTGTCCGACAGCTCCTTGCCGAGCGCGATCTTCGCATGGTTGATAATGCGTTCGCTCATCAGGAAATGCGGCAGCGGAATGCTTGTTATCAGCTGCTGGAACCGGTCGAAAAGCTGATCCGAGTGCAGCGTGAACCGCTTTTCCACCTTGTCCGGCGGTGCTTCGTCACCTGCGCGGCGGCCGAAGCCCAGACCGCGCCCCATAAGCACAGTCTCCGCACCGTTTTCATCCAGCGCGACCACAACATTGTTGTTAAGTACCTTTTCTATTTTCACGTCCGCGCCTCCTGACCCGCACCGCAGCACGCATCAAACGCTTCACGCGCCGCACGGACTGCATTTTCGTCGCACTGCCACAAACTGAATTCGCTCAGTCCGGGCAGCCCCATCGGCACATTTTCGCGCCGGAACTGCATTCTGCTGTTTTCCACCCGCTTTGCGGAAAGATGGAAGGCATTCGCGCCTGTTTTCGGCTGCAAATCGCGGATAACATCGGCGTTTACGCCTGCACCGACCAGAATCTGCACGTCCTCTCCTGCTTTTGCAACCAGCGCGCGCAGTAAATCCGCGCCTGCGGTGCAGTCCGCCTGCTGCCCTGAGGTCAAAATGGTATCCACACCCAGCCGCTTTGCGGTTTCCAGTGCCGCAAACGGATCGCGGCAGACATCGAACGCACGGTGCAGCGTCACACCGCAGCCGCCTGCAAGCGCGATCAGCTTTTCCATGCGCGCCTCGTCAAGATCGCCCTCGGGTGTGAGCACGCCGATGACAATGCCGTCCGCGCCGAGCGCGGCAAAGCGCTTCACCTGACGGCAGAGCAGCTCAAATTCGCTTTCCGTATACAAAAAATCGCCGCAGCGCGGACGCAGCAGCACACGAACCGGTACGGAAACCCGTTCCCGCACCATGCGGAACAGATCCTCATCCGGCGAAGTACCGCCGATCATTAAATTTGCGCATAACTCCAGCCGCATAGCACCGCCGCGCTCCGCGCTTACCGCAGACTCGACCGAGTGGGCACAAACCTCCAGAACCGGTTTCATTTCCTGCTCCTCCTTCGAGACAAAATAACGCTTGGCAAATTATGTGATTCAATCCACACTGTTATCCGTTAATTATATCACCGAAAACCGCATAGGTCAACGCAGGTTTTTACAGCATTCTGCACAATAAAAATCAGATGTTTTCATATAAAATAAACCACCTCCCCGCTTCGTATGCAGAGAGGTGATTTGCAGTATTTTCCGCATAATGGCGGCTGATCTCGACCATGCCGCGGATACCGTCGATCGGTGTACGGACATCATAGCGCTGACAGATATTTGCGTCCATATTCCCAAAAAATTCTCCGCGCTTTTGGCTGTTTCTTTTCTTCGGCTGAGCTGTCTTGTCAGTTTGTATAAAAATGCAAGCAAGTTTTGCACAAATCGGATAGTTTGCAGGAATTCGAGCATACTTATGCAAATAGACCGCATATTTTGTTGTTTTTTTAACAATTTTGTGCTATACTGAATATACAGCCCATAAAATGGGTAATGCGCGCCGGAGCAGTTCCGCTGCACCGGGCCGACAGGAGAGGTGTTTTATGAACAGTATTACAACCCGCGTTTGGATCGCGGGAGCAAGCGGCAGACTGGGTTCCGCGCTTAGTCATCGTTTCGGCGGCAACACAGCATATAAGCTGGTAACCAGCGACCGCGATGTACCGGTTGAGGATGTATCCGTTGTCGGCCGTTTCGCCGATATTAACCATCCGGATGTCATCATTAACTGTGCCGGCCTGACCGACGTGCAGGCCTGCGAGGAGAACCCCGAAGAAGCGTATAAGATCAACGCCATCGGCGCCCGCAATCTGGCGACCGCTGCAAGACGCATCGACGCAAAATTCATTCAGATCTCGACCGATGACGTATTCGGCGGCGACGAGGACAAGGCTTTCTGTGAGTTCGACGATCCCCATCCGACCACGATGTACGGCAAGAGCAAGTACGCCGGTGAAAAGCTCGTGCGCGAACTGACCGACAAGCATGTTATCGTGCGTTCGTCGTGGCTGTACGGCGTCGGCTCGTACGACTTTGTTGACCGCGTGCTCGATACGGCGGCAAAGGAAGGCGCGGTCCATCTGCCGGAGGACGAGATTTCCTCCCCGACCTCGGCGAAAGCGCTCGCCGGCTTTATCGACTGCCTGATGCACAGCCGCGAGTACGGCCTGTTTCACGCATCGTGCGACGGCTCGTGCTCCCGTGCAGAGTACGCCCGCGAAATTCTGCGTCTCGCCGGCAAGGAAAATGTGCCAGTCACCTCGGCCTCCGAGAACACTGCGCTGCGTCCGCGCTTTACGCTGTTGGATAACATGATGCTGCGTATCACTGGTTTGTATCAAATGCCGGACTGGCATGACGCGCTGAGCGAATACATGGCCCACCGGAAGACGGGAGTAAATAAATGAATGAAGTAAAAGAGAAAAAGAAACTCGGTCTGACTACAAAGATCTTCATCTCGCTGATCGCCGGTGCGATTGTCGGCATTGCGCTCAATATGTTTGCAACTGATGTGGATTTTGTGCAGAACGTGCTGGTAAACGGCGTATTTTATGTTGTTGGTCAGGGCTTTATCCGCCTGATGCAGATGCTGGTCGTACCGCTGGTATTCTGCTCGCTGATCTGCGGCGCCACCGCCATCGGCGACAGTAAAACGCTCGGCAAGGTCGGCGTAAAGATCATCGGCTTCTACATTTTCACCACGATGATGGCGGTTGCCGTTGCACTCGGTATCGGTCTTCTGATCAAGCCGGGTATGGGTCTGGATATGTCGCAGATCCAGACCGCCGAAGTCGCCGCTTCTTCGGATTCGGTCAGCTTTGCGGAAACCCTGCTGAACATCATCCCGAAAAACCCGATCGGTGCGCTCGCCAACGGCGAAATGCTGCAGGTTATCGTGTTTGCACTGATCGTCGGCGTTATCCTCGCCAAGCTGCAGGATAAGACCCAGCTGGTAACGAACTTCTTCCAGCAGGGCAACGATATTATGATGGAAATGACCATGATGGTCATGGGTCTGGCTCCCATTGGTGTATTCTGCCTGATCTCTAAGACCTTTGCCGGTCTCGGTTTCTCCGCCATGGTGCCAATGTTCAAGTACATGGGCGCGGTGCTGCTGGCGCTGTTCATCCAGTGCTGCGGCATATACCAGATTCTGCTGGCGCTGCTTACGAGACTCAATCCGCTGCGTTTCCTCAAGAAATTCGCTCCGGTTATGGGCTTTGCGTTCTCGACCGCAACCTCTAACGCCACTATCCCGATGAATATCGACACGCTGGAGGAAAAAATCGGCGTCAACCGCCGTATTTCGTCCTTCACCATCCCGCTCGGCGCGACCATCAACATGATGGTACGTCCATCATGCAGGGCGTTGCCGTTGTATTCGTTGCACAGGCGTTCGGCATCCAGCTGACCCCTGCGGATTATCTGACCGTCATTGCGACCGCAACGCTCGCCTCCATCGGTACCGCAGGCGTGCCGTCGGTTGGTCTGGTTACGTTGGCAATGGTATTCGATTCGGTCGGTCTGCCGGTTGCCGGAATCGGTCTGATCATGGGTATCGACCGTATCCTCGATATGGCGCGTACTGCCGTTAATATCACCGGCGACGCTGTCTGCACCACGATCGTGGCGCATCAGGACGGCGCACTGAACAAGTCTGTATTTAATAAGAATTAAATCAAACTAACAGAAAAACCCCGTATTTCGTAAGAAATACGGGGTTTTTCTGGTGCCGCCAGCCGGAATCGAACCGGCACGGGTTTAACTCCGGGGGATTTTAAGTCCCCTGCGTCTACCAGTTCCGCCATGGCGGCGTGTAAATATTATACCAGAATGGATTCGGTCTGTCAAACATGTGCGCCGCCGGTTTGAGGATTTTTCAATCCCGCCTCTGCTGCTTTCCTGTTGCGTCCTTCCGGAAAAAGCTATACAATAAATATAACAGTTCTCCTGTACAGAAACGCGCATACGGTACGCGTTCCATGCGTTCCGGCTATGCATTTGACGTACCAATTCGATGTCAGAGAAAAAATTTTTGAAACATGCGGAACAAACCATACGGAACAAACGTCTAAGCTAATATATGGTAATGGCCCCACCGCAGCAGCGGCCGTGCTGTCGATGGCATTCGTTATTGTCATATACAGGATAGAGAGTATAAGCATTAACAGTGAAAAGGAGGAAAAAATATGAAACGGTTTCAGAAGGCGTTACTCGGTGTTGTGGTGAGCGGTGCATTGCTGTTCTCGGCGCAGGCGGCGGAACTGTCCAGTTCGGCACAGGATACGCTGCAATCGGCTATGACTAAGGTTCAGCAGGAGATCAAGGATTACGGTCAGTTGAAAACACTCGGCTTTACCGGTGAAAACTGTGAAATTATCCTCTCGAACCTCAACGCGAAACAGTATTTGGTTAACCTAACAGCTGACAGCACACACAAGTATGGTATTCTGGACAAAACGACCGGCAAGCTGGTTGTTCCTGTGGAGTACGATTATTACATTGCGCTTGACGGCACGGAAACACTGGTTAGCCAGTACGACGCTGATCATCACCCCAGCTACTGGTTCGCCGATGAAACCGGCAAACTGACGCCGATGAAGCTGCCGTCCGGTTATGAGCTTGCGACGTATGAGCCAAACAGCAATGTGTTCGTGCTCTTCAAAAACGCGAAAAAGCCGGTATATGACCCGTATTCCGGCGATGGTCCGGCTACGCTGATTGAAGATGTCACCTTCTTTGCTCTGGCCGACAGAGACATGAACATCATCCTCGATGACATCGACATGGTACCGGATTGGTACGCCGATTTCTTCATCGCAAAGACCGGCAGCACGAAGTGGGAACGTGTTGGCAAGGCAGGCGCGGACGGCAACGGCACCTGCGGTCTGTTTGACCCGAAAACCGAAAAATTTGTCGGCAAGCACGATTTTAACCAGATTTTCTGGTACGATCAGCACTTTATCGGCACACGCAGCAGCGGCACAAAATCTTATCTGCTGGATGGCAAGGGCGGCGAAACCCTGCTGCCCGCAAACGTCAAGGAGTACAGCAGCTGGGCCAAGACCGAAGTAGCTGCCGCAGAAGATCACGGTCTTACCGAGTCGTTCTCCTATCCCAAGCTGGACATTACCCGCGAAAATTTTACCAAGCTGGCGATGAACCTGTACAACAAGATTTATCCCAACAAGGAGATTCCGGCTCTGGAAACCAAGTTCACCGACTGCAGGGACGACCCGAACGTGAACAATGCCGCCGCACTCGGCATTGTCACCGGCTACGAGGACGGCACCTTCCGTCCGTACAAGACCATCTCCCGCCAGGAGGCTGCCGCCATGCTTGACCGGCTGTATCAGGTACTCGGCGGCAAGACGGACGTGGTTTCCGAAAAGGCCTTCGCTGACGATGCCAAAATCGGCGACTGGGCGCGCGACAGCGTTTATGCAATGCGCCAGACCGGCATCATGCAGGGCAAGGAGAACAATCAGTTCTGCCCGACGGACGGCTACACCGCAGAGCAGTCCATTGTGACCATCGAGCGCATGTATCAAATCATCAAGTAACCAGCTATATCAAAAAGGACTTCGTTTTGACGAAGTCCTTTTTGCTTACTCATAACGTCCCATGAAAATCTCGGTTACGATGCCGTTTTCGATGGTGACACGCAGCAGGTCCACCATCATTTCGTCCCGTGCGTCCGGCGAGCCGTACAGATCGAGGAACCGTGCTTCGCTGTCTCCAACACGCAGTCCGCGCACGGTTTTGTGCCGCCAAAACAGCCACCGGCGGGTCAGTGGAATTTCATCCGGTGCCTCGGTGATGATAACGCGGTTGCGGCTCTTATCCCACCGTATCTGCGGAATGTGGCTGTCCCACAGGTACGAAAACGGCGCGTACAGCACGCCATTCCGTTCCACGCCGGAGACAGCGGTCTCAGCACCGTGCAGTGTGTAGGTTTTGCCGTCTGCCGTACCGCCAAGGCGCTCAACGATCTCTTTCAGCGGCACATACGGCTCGTTTTTGTACAGAATAACCGGATTCTCCAGCGTGATCGGCTCTCCGTTCTGCAGAGCTTCCCTGCTGCCGATTTCCATGCTGAGCGACGTGTTCGTCCGCTCCAGATAGCCGATTCGCCAGACCGCCAGTCCAATCGCAAGCACAAGCGCCAGCAGCGGCAGCCAGTATTTTTTCACAATACGCATGATTTTCCTCCCTGATTACGCCTTCTGCGTCATACGCAGCATAATGACGAGCGTCTGCTCGATGGTGCAGCCATCCTTCGGGCAGAATTTGCTACCGCTCTTGCCCTGCAGGATGCCGCCCTGCTGCATCGGTAAACCGAATTCTTCGTCCAAAGGCCGATACTGCGTTGTCGGCATAGATTTTCGCAGAATTTTCGCTCGAAACCGTGCCGTACAGCACGTTGTACAGTCGATGCAGAATCACTGTTGCCTCCTGATGCGAAAGCTCGCGCGTCAGCTGAAACGTGCCATTCTCGCAGCCGGTGACGATGCCGAGCGATGCGATATCTGCATCGGCATACAGCCGCACAGCACGAGCGCGGACAGCATAACCATTCGTTTTTCATGCTCCCTATCCCCTTGCCAAATGAATTTATATACAATATATAGTATATAACCATTCTGCCCCTGTCAACTGTGACACGAAAATAAGTTTTTTGAGAGAACTTTGTCTCACTTCCCCCGTCTAACGGTTATAGTAAGTGAAGAACCTCACAGGCAGGAGGTATTTTTATGAAAAACGGCGTTATTTGTGTGCAGCCGCGCTGATCGCGGGCAGCATGACGGCGGGAGTCGGTGCTGCAAGCGATAAACCAAACGCCGATGATACCCAGCTTGGCGATTGGGCACGCAGCAGCGTGTATGCGATGCGCGAGATCGGCATTATGCCAGGCAAGGAGAATAACCGATTCCGTCCTAAGGATGGGTATACGCAGGAGCAGGCTGTTGTAACGGTGGAACGGGCGGTTTCAGGCTGTGAAGCAATATTAAAATTATTTTTTTCTGTTGATTTTTCGGTACATATTCCGCCGCAGATATCCAGTTTGTGGATGTTTGCGGCGGTTTTGTTTTTGTGAAATTGTTGCATACACCGTCTATTTTCCGGCATTTTCAGGTGTTTAAAGTCTTTTTGCGATTTTCCCGCGAATCTCAAAAAGGTTCTTGCACTGGTACTGGCGTTTGCTTGCGCATTCACCATGTTTGCTGGTGCAGCGTTCACGGATTCGGCTGACATTAAGGTTGACACCGAAGTTGTGGACACTCTGGTATCGCTGGGCGTAGTTAACGGCTACGACGATGGCTCTTTCAAGCCGAACGGTACCGTAACCCGTGCGGAGATGGCGAAGATGATCTACGTTCTGC
>NZ_QUMC01000018.1:0-67933 GCF_003481925.1 Butyricicoccus sp. OF10-2
CTAAGATGCTGCTCGTAACCCTGGGTTACAACGCTCAGAAGGCTGGTCTGGTAGGCACCGGTTGGGCATCCAAGACCAACGCACTGGCTGACGAGAACGGCCTGCTGGAGGACGTTAACACTTCCTTCACTTCTGCTTGCCCGCGTCAGTACGCTGCACAGCTGATCTACAACACCATTTTTGCTCACACTGTTACCCTGCGTGACGGCGAGTACACCAACATGAACCTGCTTGGCACTGACAAGCTGGAGACCGTTGGCGAGAAGTACATGAGCATGAAGAAGTGGGTTGGTACCTTTGAAGGCAACGAGGACGTTTGCGGTCTGGACACCGGTCTGATCCGTGTATACGGCACTCCGGACGGCAAGGACGTTGCAAAGGCTAACGCTGACTTCAAGTTCAGCAAGCTGGACCTCTCCTACATCGGCGAGGAAGTTTCCGTACTGTACAAGGATGCTACTGGCGGCACCGCTAACAAGCCGGACAAGAAGGACACCATCTACGGCGTTATGTAACCGGCGAGACCAAGGTTTACAACATCACCAAGGATGACCTGCAGTCCCAGAAGGACGCTGGTACCGTTCGTTTCGGCGATAAGAACTACGATGTAGCAAAGATTGCTAAGGACGACGAGTACATCAACTACAACTACGGCGCTAAGAAGGATACTGCTGCTGCAGCTATGACCGCTGATCAGGTTGCTGATGACATGATCTCCAAGCTGAAGGCTACTTCCGCTGACACTGTTAAGTTCATCTGCAACGATGACGGTGATATCGTAAAGGCTTACGTTGTTGAGTCCAAGCTGGCTCGCGTTACTGCTGTAAACAGCGAGAAGGTTTCCATCAACAACGGCGTTGGTACCATCAAGTTTGAGGATAACGACATTTACGACGGCGTTAAGAAGGACGATATCGTTGTTGTTACCACT
The DNA here is from genome assembly GCF_003481925.1 of Butyricicoccus sp. OF10-2. Lineage (NCBI taxonomy): Bacteria > Bacillati > Bacillota > Clostridia > Eubacteriales > Butyricicoccaceae > Butyricicoccus > Butyricicoccus sp. OF10-2. Next base: position 932 of record NZ_QUMC01000018.1, read on the forward strand.
CTGTACAACACCAAGGCTACCAACTCTGCAGCTAAGAGCACTGTCGTTAAGGCAGCTACCGTTGAAGGCAAGCTGACCAGCTTCAAGGGCACCTCCAAGGTAAGCATTGACGGCACTTCTTACGACATTGCTATGCTGGAAGGCACTGACGTTGATTCTGATTTCGAGAATACTTTCAAGGATCAGATTGGCGAGACCTACACCCTGTACACCATCGGCGGTATTGTTTACGCTGCTAAGCAGACCTCTGAGGGCACCAAGAACTATGCAATCGTAGAGGACACCAATGGCTCTCAGACTATTGACTCTGGCTTCGATCCGCTGGAAGTTAAGATTCTGAAGGCTGACGGTTCCGAAGGCAAGTTCGTTGTTCATAAGGACTCCACTTCTCAGGGTACTACCAAGCTGAAGACTTCCGATGTTAAGACCGGTGTTCTGATCAAGTATTCGAATGTTTCCGATAACAAGATCAAGATCACCGAGGTTCAGGGTTCTATGGCTCTGAATAAGGACACCACCGTATATGTTAAGGACACTAAGTCCTTCAACAACAAGGTTGCTGCTTCTGATGCTGTTGTATTCGTAAATAAGACCAATGCTTATGGTAAGCCGGGTGATTTCTACGCATACACCATCCGCAACCTGAACGATATCAAGGCTAAGTCTGGTGCATCTGTTGCTTCCATTCTGGACGACAACAAGGTTGTTGCAGCTTATGTTGAACTGACCACCAAGCCGTCCGGTTCTACCGCAGACACTGTTTACGGTATCGTATCTAAGGAAAACGGCACTGTTAAGGATGGCGACACCACCTACACCTCCTACACTGTTGATGTTGATACTAACACCCAGAAGACCGTTCTGATCGAGGGTGACAGCGACACCACTCTGAAGGAAGGCTATCTGGTAAGCTTCGATGAGGCTTCTGATAAGGTATACTCTGCATCTGATATCACTATCTACCTGAAGAACGAGAATACTGACTACCACAAGCCGAGCACCATGGCTGCTATCGACGAGTACGATGAAAAGGGTCAGATCGTATCTTACTGGGATAAGACCAATGATATCGGCGACAAGGCTAAGCTGATCACCAAGGCGGTTGACGATGATGTTAAGATCATCTACGTAAGTGCTGAGGATGATAAGGCTGCTGATAACAACGGCGCAATCGAGTATGATGGCGTTAAGGGCACCAAGAATGCTTACATCGTATTCGAGGATAACAACAGCACCAAGAATGTTGTTGCAATCTTCGTTGACGTTGACGGCAACATCACCAAGTAATTTCCGAATCCCGCGATTCGATTTTACGTAAAGGAACCCCCCGAGGAAAATCTCCTCGGGGGTTTTCTTATCCCCTCACCCACCAGCGGTCTGCCGCCGCTCTGCGCCGTGCCGCAGGCCGCCCTTATTCCCTATCGCGCCCCAACTGCAAGCCGCTGTGCGCCGTTCTGACGCCCTTGCGCCCTATTCCTCATCCGCCTGTAAAAGCGCACAAAAAAGCCGCCCGGAAAACCGGGCGGCTTGCATTTTTGAGAAATTACTTGAGCTGTACGCGCTCACGAATCGAATCGGTTACGGAAAGCTGTACGCTCTGTGCGGAGTAGCCGGTGCACGCCACCTGCGCCACATAGCTGCCGCGCTTGAGGCTGAACGACGCCGTGCCGTCCGTGCCGGTGGTGATGCTCTTGCCGCCAACCGTGACAACCGCACCGGACAACGGTGCGCCGTACGCGTTGGTGACAACCAGCTGTACATTCTCGAGAATCTCACCGGTCAGCTTGACCGTGCGGCCTGCAGAGATTTTGACCGTCTGCGTAACCGCCGCGGTAAAGCGCGAATGCGTTGCCGTTACAACGTACGAGCCGCGCTTGACATAAACGGTTGCCGTGCCGTCCGAGCCGGTGGTCAGCGTCTGCGCTGCCGTACCGCTCTCCGCGTCCGAAGGCGTGAAGGTGACGGACGCACCCGAAATCGGCAGACCGAGATCATCTACCACGGAAGCCGTCAGCGCGTAAGTGGTAACGTAGTTGACACGCAGCGTCGGGCTTTGACCCTTGCTCATCACAAAAACGAAATCCGCATAGGATGCACCGCTCTTGCCGAATTCCGCAACCGCAGACTTGTTGATCGTGACCTTGCTGCCCTCGATCTTGTACTGCCAGTTCTCCTCGAGCGTCTTGCCGTTCGAGCGGATATTCTTGAGCTTTGCACCGTCTACCATATTAAGCGTTACCACCAGATCGGCGTATCCGCCGGACGAGGTGTTCGCGTCAAAATCGATCGTGGACGGCTGTACTTCGTTCACCGGCGCGGTATCTACCACGCTCAGCGAGCAGGTAAAGGACGAACCCTGATTGGGTACGAATGTAACCGTATAAGTGCCCTTGCTCTTCTTGGCAAGCGTCTCCTTGAGCAGACGAATCGTGCCGTTCGTTGCATTATAGGTGTAATCCGTGCCGCGCTCGAGCACCGTACTGCCGATTTTGACGGAATCCAGACGCGTGCCCGCCGGAAGAACAACGTTTACGGTCTGATCGGCATAGTTTGCGGACTGCTCGTACTTGTCAAAGGTAATCTGGCTCGGGCTGACTGCGCTCTGCGCCGAGTTGCTGACCGCCAGACCGATGGCTGCCTTGGAGCCGTCCTCAAAGGTCAGCTCTGCGGTGTAGGTGCCCGCCTTGAGCGTGGACAGATAGGTTTTGTACACGCGGATGCCGTTCTTATCGCTCAGCAGGTTGTAATCCGTGCCCTGCTTGAGATTGGTGCCGTTGACCGAAACACGGGTCAGATCGTTCTTGTCCGCGTTGAAGGTGAACTCGTAGGAGAACGCGATCGCGTCCTTGTTATTCACGTCGATAGACAGCGTGGACGGAGAAACCGAAACGCTGGTGGACGCCGCAACGTCCTTGCCGGCAATCTTTGCGGTAACGCCGCTCGCCAGCTCAACGCTGGTCGGCTGCATGGTCAGCTCACAGCCGTTGGCGTTGAGCACCGCCTTCTGGACCGAGCCGCCGCCGGTGACGGTGGTTCTGCCGTTTGCGGTAAGCGTGCTGATGGAGGTGCTGCCGGTCGTCAGGATGGTGCCGGTCTGCTCATTGGCAACGTCCCAGACAGCTGCATCTAGCGTCAGGCTGACGCTGCTGCCGTTCATTTTAAGATCGGAGAAGCCGCCTGCAGTCGCTGCCAGATTGCTCTCGGTCAGCGTTGCAGAGGTTTTTACCTCGGTGGTGCCGATGTTGGTGTTGCCGGTCGCAATGACCTGCGGGGTCAGTCCGGTCGGATTGGAGACGACCATCTCAAGTGCGGAAACACCGTCCAGCGTTACATTGCCGCCACTGACGATGATATCACCCGCAACGGTGACATCCTCAAGCGTTACATTGCCCGCCAGAACGCCCTCGGTGATGTACAGATTGCCCTTGATATCCGCATCGGCCAGCGTGCACGGTACGGAAATCGTAACGTTTTTGGTATCGCTCTTGAGCGTAGCCTGCGAGTACACATTGCCGTTCTTATTCAGCGAGGTGCCCATATATCCGTACAGCATTTTGGCGATTTCGCCTCGGCTGAGCGTGCCCTGCGGCTTAAAGGTACCGTTCGTGTAGCCGTTGATATAACCCTGCTTGACCGCTTCCGCAACGTAGGATTTGCTGTAATCGCTCAGCTTGGCCCGATCAGAGAACATATCCAGCGCAGACAGGTTAGCCGTCGGCGTGTACTTGTGCAGTCGGCCGAGGATGGTTGCCGCCTGCTCTCGGGTCAACGTGCCCTCCGGCGCCATACGGTTGTTGCCGACACCGTTGATATAGCCCTGCTTGACCGCAATCTGCACGGTTTCGTAGAAATATCGCTCGAATTGACATCCGAGAAGCTGATATCCGCCTTTTCGGTAAAACCGAACGCGCGGTTGATGTATCGCATGAACTCCCAGCGCGTTACCTTGTCATCCGGGCCGTAGTTGCCCGTGCTGGCAGACGGATTGATAATGCCGTTTTCATGCAGCTCGGTAATGTAGGACTTTGCCCAGTGGCCATCAATATCCGAAGCCGCAAAGGCAGCCGGCACGGTACTGACCAGCAGCGCCGCTGTCAGTACGGCGGAAAGGACTTTTTTCAAAGCTATCACCTCTTATTATAATTTACCTTTATTCTACCATTCTTTTGTTTATTTGTGTACTGTTATTTTTATCTCGAGACAGGGCTTTTGACTAAATAGACGGCCTGCTGCCGGTTTTGGTTCCGCATTTTCGCAAAATTTTCCGGTATCCTCACAGAACGTACAATTTCTGCTCTGCCGTTTTGTATATCATTACTCTGCTTCATGGAATCTTTTCACAAATTCGCGCAAAACCCCTTGCATTGACAGCCGGATATTGTATAATTTAGATAGTGGCAATCCGTCGGCTGAAAGCGGCGATGCGCCAACTAACACGATGAGGTGATACCAATGGATTATATGTCGGAATACAAGCGTTGGCTGGACTGCTCTGCCCTCTCTGCGGACGAGCATGCCGAGCTGGCTGCTGTTGCAGATAATCAGGAAGAGATCGAAAGCCGTTTCTTTGCGCCGCTGTCGTTCGGCACAGCCGGTCTGCGCGGTGTACTGGGCGTCGGCCTCAACCGCATGAACCGCTTTACCGTCGGTCAGGCTGCACAGGGTCTGGCAAACCTGATCGTATCGAATGGTCAGGCCGCAATGGACCGCGGTGTTGCCATTGCATACGACTCCCGCCATTTCTCTGCCGAGTTCGCCAAGCAGTCTGCGTGCATCATGGCCGCAAACGGCATCCAGTCGCTGCTGTTCGATGAGCTGCGTCCGACCCCGGAGCTGTCCTTCGCTGTCCGTCACTACGGCTGCATCGCAGGCATCAACATCACGGCTTCCCACAACCCGAAGGAGTACAACGGCTACAAGGTTTACTGGGAGGACGGCGCACAGCTTCCTCCGGCCGAGGCAGACGTAGTTGCCAACGAAATGGCAGAGACCGATATCTTCACCGGTGTAAAAACTGCAGACTACGATGAGTCCGTCAAAAACGGTCTGATCCGTATTCTGTCTAAGGAGACCGACGAGGCTTACCTTGGCGAAGTCATTAAGGTTGCGGTAAATCCGGACTGCGTAAAGCAGGTTGCCGATGAGTTCAAGCTGGTGTACACGCCGTTCCACGGTGCCGGCTACCGTCTGGTTCCCGAGATCCTGCGCCGCCTGGGCTACAAGCACATTATCTGTGAGCCGGAGCAGATGAAGATCGACGGCGACTTCCCGACCGTTAAGAACCCGAATCCGGAGTACAAGGAAGGCTTTACGCTCGCCATCGAGCTGGCAAAGCAGAACGATGTTGATCTGATCATCGGCACCGACCCGGACTCCGACCGCACCGGCATCGTCCTCAAGGACAAGTCCGGCGAGTATGTCACCCTGTCCGGCAATCAGGTCGGTGTGCTGCTCACCGATTACATCATCACCGCAAAGAAGCTGACGAACACCATGCCTGCCCATCCGGCGGTGCTCAAATCCATCGTTACCACCGAGATGGCACGCGCGGCGGCTGAAAAGAACGGCGTTGCGTGCTTTGATACCTTCACCGGCTTCAAGTTCCTTGCCGAGAAGATCAAGCAGTTCGAGCAGGACGGCTCGCACGAGTACATTTTCGCGTTTGAGGAATCCTACGGCTACCTGTGCGGCGATTATGCCCGCGACAAGGATGCCGTTACCGCTTCCATGCTGATTGCCGAGATGGCGGCTTACTACCGTACCCAGGGCAAGACCCTGTATGATGCGATGGAGGAGATGTACGAGAAGTACGGCTATTACTGCGAGCAGACCATTTCGATCGTTATGCCGGGCGTTTCCGGCCTGCAGCGCATGAAGGAGCTCATGCAGGAGCTGCGCGACAAGCCGCTGACCCAGATCGGCACCCACAAGGTCGATTACACCCGCGACTATATGCCGGGCACCCGTACCTGCATGGCAGACGGCAAGTCCGAGCCGATGGAGCTTAAGGGTCAGAACGTGATGTACTACGAGCTCGAGGGCGGCACAACCTTTATCATCCGTCCGTCCGGCACCGAGCCGAAGGTCAAGGTTTACATCATGGCCAAGGGCGAGAACAAGGCCGAGGCCGCAGCAAAGGTCGAGGCTCTGACCGCTGCAGCGAAGGAAATCGTAAAGTAAGCCATCTGCAGTAAAAATCCAGCAACGCTGAATGCAGCCGAATTCCGGTTCGGCTGCATTTTTCCGGAATCACCTTAATTATTTTAGGGGAACAAAAATATGATCAAACGCATTATTTCCTGTATTGTAAGCACGGTCATCGTGCTCGGCGCCACCATCGCGTATGACCGCACGCCTGCATGCCGCATTGCCGTGATGGAGCAGGTGCCGACACAGCTGGCTTCCGTTCTGCCGCGTGCGGCCTCCTACGAGCTGGAGCTGCGCACGGAAGAAGGCAGCCGCAGCTACACGGTCAACTGCCATGACAAGGACGGCAGCACCTTCCGCTCCTACACCATGCAGACCGTGGAAGGCGAAGAAGAACCGCTCAATTTCACCTATACGGACTACACCTACGACGAAAACGGCAACTGCACGGATGCCATCACCACCGACAAGACCAACAATTCCACCTCGGAGTACCGCCGCAGCTATGACGACAAAAACCGCGTTCTGCGCACGGAAAACTACGAGGACGGCGAACTTTCGGTCTCCTCCGAGACGGTTTACACCGAGGTTGACAACGGTCAGTCCTCTGCCGTCAACACGGTTTACGACGCAGACGGCAATGAACTGATGGTCGTCCGCATGGGCATGAACACCAACGGTGATGTGCTGTCCTCCCGCACCTACGAGGGTGAGGACAATATCACCTCCTCCACCGACAACCGTTATGACAGTCAGGGGCGGCTCATCCAGTCGGTCACCGTAGACGAGAGCGGCATCGTGTTCGAGGTGCTCACCGTGTACTCGGTGGACGGCAAAACGCAGACCACCCGCTCGACTATCGAAGGCGGCACCCTCTCAACCGATACCCGTACCTTTGATGATAACGGCAATCTGGTCTCCATGCACCAGACCGACAGCGACGGCTACGCAAGCGATACCACTTATACACAGTTTAAGTGACCTGTCGCGGAACTTTAATCCGCAGTGAAAACCACCCATTCGGGTGGTTTTCCTTTTTTCAGACATACTATCATCAGCTATACACCGACCATTTCTCCCTATCTGTCGGTTTTCCGCTAAACTCCTGCAAAATTCCTGTCTGGATATTGCTTTTTATCGGTCAAACGGCTATAATCGCTATATGCGTATCAAGACTGTGTCAACAGGGCACAGCTATAGAGAAATAGATCGGAGGTGCGCTATGCGCATCATTATTGTAGGCTGCGGCAAAGTCGGCTCGGAGTTGGCGGGACAGCTCAGCGCAGCCGGACACGACCTGACACTGATTGACCTGTCCGAACGCCGTCTGGATGAGCTTTCCAACACACACGACCTTGCTACAGTAAAGGGCAGCGGCACCAGCTATCACATTCTGTGTGAAGCCGGCGTGCAGGATACCGACCTGCTCATCGCCGTTACCACCCATGACGAAATCAATCTGCTTTCCTGCCTGATCGCTCGCAAAGCATCCGGCTGCCACGCCATTGCGCGTGTGCGCGATCCGGAATATGTATCCGACCTCGGCTTTATCCGCGATGAGCTGGGTATTTCGATGGTCATCAACCCCGAGCTGTCCACCGCGCGTGTTGTTTCGCGTCTGATCCGCTTCCCGTCGGCCATCAGCGTCAGCACGTTTGCCCGCGGACGCATCGAGCTGCTCGACCTCAAAATTCCGCACGAGTCCCGCCTGGACGGCATGGCGGTCTGCGAGGTCAACCCGCTGCTCCGCACGGACGTGCTGCTGTGCATGGTCCGCCGCGACGGTCAGACCTATATCCCGAAGGGCGACTTCATCCTGCACGAGAACGATAACATCACCGTCATCATTCCGCCGCATGAGCAGAACGAATTTTTCGAGAAGGTCGGTCTGCCGGTCAAGCGCATTTCCTCCGCGATGCTGGTCGGCGGCGGCAAAATCTCGTACTTTCTTGCGAAAATCCTGCTGGATTCCGGCATTGCAGTCAAGATTATCGAAAACAAACTGGAACGCTGCGAGGCGCTTTCCGAAATGCTCCCGAACGCGACCATCATCTACGGCGACGGCACCGACCGCGACCTGCTCGATGAGGAGGGTCTGGCAACCTGCGAGGCGTTTGCGGCGCTCACCGGCATGGACGAGGAGAACATTCTGCTCGCGCTGCACGCCGGCCGTCATTCCCGTGCCAAGCTGTTTACCAAGGTCAACCGTGTGAACTTTGAAGAAGTCATCGCCAGCATGCCGATCGGCAAGGTGATTCGCCCCAGGCAGACCACCGCCGAGCTGATCAGCCAGTACACCCGCGCCATGCAGAACTCAATGGGCTCCAACGTGGAGACCCTGCATCAGCTGGGCGGCGCAGAAGCGCTTGAATTTCGTGTCGCGGCGCACCACCTCACCGGCGTTCCCCTGCAGGATATGCCGATTCGTCCGGATGTTCTGCTGTGCTGCATCAACCGCAAGGGCAAGCGTATCATTCCGCGCGGCCACGATGTGCTGCATGAAGGCGATACGGTTATCGTCGTTTCCACCTTCGAGGGCATGAACGACCTTCAGGATATCTTCCTGTCGACAACCAGAGGGAGCGAAAGATGAATTTCGCAATCGTCCGCTATCTGATCGGCTGGCTGATGGGCATTGAGTCCCTGTTCCTGCTGCTGCCCGCGTTTACCGCGGTCATTTACCGTGAACCCGAGCTGCCTGCCTATATCGCCACTGCACTGATTTGTATGGTCGGTGCAGGCATTCTGTGTGAATATAAGCCAAAAAACACCAAGTTCTACGCACGCGAAGGCTTTGTGGCAGTCGCGCTGTGCTGGCTGGTGCTGGCCGTGACCGGCGCCCTGCCGTTCGTACTCAGCCGCGAGATTCCGTTCGCAGTAGATGCGATTTTCGAGGCCGCATCCGGCTTCACCACCACCGGCGCTACCATTCTCGGCGATGTGGAAGCGCTTTCGCATGCCTCTATGCTATGGCGCTGCCTGATGCACTGGGTCGGCGGCATGGGCATTCTGGTGTTCATGCTGATCGTCCTGCCGCTGGCAGGCGGTCATACCATTTATCTAATGCGCGCGGAAAGCCCGGGACCCTCGGTCTCCAAAATATCGCCGCACATGCGCGATACCGCGCTTATCCTGTACGCGATTTACTTTGGACTGACCGTTCTGCAGATTATTCTGCTGCTGCTCGGCGGCATGCCGATGTTCGATGCCATCTGCGTTTCACTCGGCACGGCAGGCACCGGCGGCTTCGGCAACTGGAATGATTCCATCGCGCACTACGACAGCGCCTACCTGCAGAATGTCATCTCGGTCTTTATGATCCTTTTCGGCATCAACTTCAACGCGTATTTTCTGCTTTTGACCCGTAAATTCAAGCAGTTGTTCAAAATCGAGGAGATTCGCGTGTATCTCGGCGTGATTGCCGTATTTACCACACTGATTGCCTTCAATGTGCGCGGCTGCTTCAGTTCGCTGCGCGAGAGCTTCCACCATTCCCTGTTTCAGGTTGCGTCTATCATCACGACCACCGGTTTTTCAACCGTGGACTTTAACCAGTGGCCCGCATTCAGCAAGCTGCTGATCGTGCTGCTGATGTTCATCGGCGCGTGTGCCGGTTCTACCGGCGGCGGCATGAAATGCTCGCGCATCCTGCTGCTGTTCAAGGGCGTAAAGAAGGAAATGATGTCGCTGATTCATCCGCGTCTGGTGCGCGTGCATAAAATGGACGGACAGCGCGTCCAGCATGAGGTCATGCGCTCGGTCAACGCCTTTCTTGTGGCATATCTGATCGTTATTGTCACTTCCATCCTCATTGTCAGCCTGCACTGTGAGGATATGGTAACCAGCTTTACCTCGGTTGTTACCTGCATCAATAACGTCGGTCCGGGACTCAATCAGGTCGGTCCGGCAGCCAACTTCAGTGCGCTGCACCCGCTGAGTAAAATCGTGCTGACTTTCGATATGCTCGCCGGTCGTCTGGAGCTGTTCCCCATGCTTCTGCTGTTTGCACCCGAAACGTGGAGAAGAAACCGATAAAAAAGCTGCCGCTGAACGTATACCGTTTAGCGGCTTTTGCGTGCATATCGACCGACCGCAAATCGTTCCGGTGCTCCACCGACACACCTGAATCATCGCGGCAGAATATGTCGAGATGGGGTTTTCCGGTTGCTCAGGGGTATCTATCTCTTTGGGTAACATAATGGTGCTTTTTCTGTCTGACAACAGCCTGCCACGGAATTTATCTCTTGAAAAATACGTCTTATTCGCAACCCTTCACAGCTTCAATCTATAGACAGTTGCTTTTTCAGTGCCTTCACATAGGAGGTCGCATAGCGGCTAAATACCACGTTTTTCTTGCGGATGAGACCGATGCGCATGCTGCCTTCCATCTTGAGCGGCCGCGCGATAATGCTCGGACTGTTCAGCTTGCGGTCGATAATGCCCGAGCTGACCGTAAAGCCGTTCAGTCCGATCACCAGACTGAACAGTGTTGCGCGGTCGCGGACCTGAATGGTTTTCGGCATATCGAGCATGCTGAGCAGTTCCTCGGAAAAATAAAAGGAATTGCGGTCTCCCTGCTCAAAAATCAGATACGGATAAGGTTTCAGTTCATCGAGCGTGATACACTTCCGGTCTGTGTTTCCCGCAGGATAAAACCGTACCGGTCCGCGTCGCACTCCTTGACAACCTCGACGAATGCGTTTACCGCGAACGAATAGTACTGACATGACACGCAGAACTTTGGCACGCGCTTATTGCCCACGCCGAAGTGCTTCTGCATGATGTCTGCCTGCTCGAGCAGCATACGCGCAAACGAAAGCAGTGCCGCACTCATCCGTGCTCTGCCCGCACGGTTCCGCGCACTGACGGAAAAGTACGGCTGCGCCTTCTTGGACAGCTCGGCTGTCACGGCGGCAAAGTGCTCGGACCAGATTCATCTGACCGCAGAGGAGCACGCCGTGCTCGGCAGGCTCATTGCGGACAGGCTGCGCGAGCTGCTTTAACCCCCCTGTCCAAAATCATTCGTCATCTTTTCCCCTTCCTTGATACTGCAAACGCGGTAAAATACAGGCGCAACCCGTTTCAGCGGAATGCAAGGGTGCCAGGCTATGGCAGCCGCCGCAGCGCACAAGCGGAAAAGCAGCGCAGGCGCCTTTCACCCCGGTTTTGTCACCTGACGACGGGTGTTTTTACCGCATTTTATCCACAGCCTGTTGATAACTTCTGTGGATTGTGTGTCATTTTTTGCAGAATTTACGCGTAGTTCACTCTATTTTTCCTATCGGTGTATTTCGTGTCGAAAATCGGACATTTCGTGTGCCCGACCGCACAGCAGGCTGCAAAGCTGCTATGATAAACGCAGGCAATTTTCAGTCTCTTTTCTGCAGGCGCGGCTCGTTCCACCGCACCGCAGAATTGGAAAAGGAGGAATATACCATGAAATTCAAACGCGGCATAAGCCTTGCTCTGGCACTGGCTCTTATCGCCGGCATAGGCGGCCCGCTTGATATCCGCGCAGCGGCGGCGGATACCGGCAGCTCGGACGCGCTTGCGGCGCTCGGTATTGATTCGAGCAAAGCGCCCGACGGCTTTAATGCCAACGACCCCAGCAACCCATACGGGCGCAATACCATCAAGGTTACGCCGGTGTACGAGCTGTATACCGTTGGTCTGACAAGTGATGTTCTGCCGTCGGATACCATCAGTATGGGAACCAAGGCGACGCAGAAAGCTGTGCAAAGAGCACTTCCGCATCCAACGATAAGGATAACAAGCTGCAGAGCACGCTGTACGGCAATGATGATAACACATCTACCAAGGCTCAGCAGTTTTTGACGGCTAAAACCAATTCCAAGGAAATCTCCAAGGGTAAAACCACCTCTACCGGCACATACGCACAGTTCCCGGTGGGCAGCAAGGACAATGGCGGCTATGCCACCAAGGGCTATCTGACCGGCATGACCAATGCTACTACCGATTTGCAGGATGGTACCGATTACGCCATGGCAGACGTGGCCGCAGGCCATTTCACCTCGAGCAGTGACGCCAAGTCCTCGCAGACGGTCATGGTTTACGCCGGTGACCTGAGCGCAAAAGGCGGTCTGTACCTGCGATTCGGCGATGCTGAATCCGGCAAGTACGGCAAGCCGATCACGCTGCTGGACACCAGCAAGGAAATCGGCAACCCGAATCTGACCGACACCAGCGATGAAGGCAGCACGACCGCCAAAAAGGTCGAAAACTTCGCAGAAAACCCGTATCAGCTGAAAAACTACCTGCAGGTAGCTACCGGCGACTGGGACAACGACGGTAAGGACGAGGTTGCGGTCTATGTGCCGGAGGTCGGCAATTCCCGCATTGAGATTTACGACCTGCAGACTGAAGATTACTCCCATCCCTCTAACTGGAGACAGGCGTGGACGTACTTCTTCCGTGAGGGCAGTGTCGTTTCCAACATGATCTCTCTCGTCAGCGGTGACGTCAACCAGGACGGCGTAGACGATCTCGCCTGCACCTGGGGTTACTACTACGGTCCGCAGCAGAACGCAGGCTCGCGTGCCGTTGTAATGTTCGGCTCCACGAGCGCGCACATGCTGCAGAGCTCGCAGGAATTCCCGCTGACCTATGAGGGCAGCAATCTGGTCCGCGCATCCTTCGCCTTCGGCGATATGACCGGCGGCGGCAAAACGCTGATTCTGGCGGCTCAGTCGGATGCCGACCTCAAGGCAAATAAGCAGAACACGCGCTATGTAGGCTTGTACGCATGGAACGGCGTCACCTTCAAGCCGTCTGTCTCTAAGAATTTTGATCTGTTTGCAAAGAACGATAAAGGCGAGTACATCTACGGTGCAATGGCAAAGCACAACGATACCTTCCGTTCTCTGCCGCTGTGTCCGGCCAATACAGCTATCATCTCCCGTCCGACCGCAGGTGAAAAAGCCGATAACGGCAAAACCAGTGATCTGCTGTACTTTGATAGCCTTGTTGTCTCCTGCGATGAGAACGGTCTGAATATCAAGCAAGCGCTTGACAACAATACGTCTGCTATGCCAGGCGAGGACTACGTTGAGTACGATGCATCCGCAGGCTCTGTGACCACCGCGGTGGATGCAAACAACAACACCGCAGGTTCGGGTACGCTGTTCACCCTGACGCAGACTATGTCCAAGGATGAGAACAAGCAGTCTGATAAGTACACGGTAGACGGTAAGGTTCCGCATTACGAGCTCCGCTACTACTACAAAAACTGGCTGCACAAGCTGTTCAAGATTCGCTCCTCCTACTGGGCGTTCACCGGTACATACGATACTGTAAACAAGGAAACAAACTCCACATACAACAAGCGTACTCCCGGTACAACCACCCTTTCGACCGTCAACCTGTTTGACGGCTCTCAGCCGGTAAAAACCGATGTCAACAGCTCGTACACGCTCTGTCTCGCCAACACAGACGACGATACCAGCTACATGACCTACACCGGCAAGCACTATTACACCTACTCCGACCCGCAGGTTCTGGCGGTACTGGCTTCGCCTCCGTACTTCTCCGATCTGCTCGACCGTGATGACCTGTCCGGCAACTATGCCGAGTCCTCCACCACCTACTCGAGCATGAAGGGCACCGAGAACGGCACCAGCTCCTCCTCTACCATCTCGGTCGGCGCATACGTCTCCTTTGAGCAGGAATTCTCGGTATTCGGCGTTAAGATCGGCAGCGTTGAGGCGGAAGCCGCCTTTACCTCCGGTTTCACCTACGAGACCGAGCACACCTCCTCGCTCGAGCAGTCCATCACCTACGAGACAACCTCCGGCGAGGACAGAGTGGCGTTCTATTCCATCCCGATGGAGATTTACGAGTACACCTCCTACATCCCGGATGGAACAGGCAAATACACGGAAGTAACCTCCACCGTTTCCATCCCGCACGAAGCCTCGATCGGTCTGATCGACCTGTCCGACTACGAAAACATTGCCGAAGATTACAGCGTTCTGCCATCCATTTCGGGCAGCGTGCTGACGCATACGATCGGTGATCCGTCCAGCTATCCGACCAAGGAATATGCAGGTTCCAAGGCTTATGAAGGCAAGCCGGCTAAGGTTGACTTCACCGCGGCAGGCGGCGGCTCCGGCATCACGCAGGAAATCAGCTTCTCCACCTCGGACAGCAAAAACTACACCAACACCACCTCTATCGAAACCAAAGCCGGTGCAGGCGCAGGCGGCGTAACCGCAGGCGTTGTGGCAGGTTCGGAACACTCTGCCGGCAAGGTATCGGTCAACACCGCAGGCGGCTCGTTCTCCGGTTCGCTGCAGAACATGCCGATCGAAGCAAAACCATACGGCTACGGCATGAACTGGCGTATTTTCTGCTACAACTACCGCAGCGGCAATCAGGCGTTCCCGGTTGTTACCTACGCGGTAACCGAGCCGCAGGCTCCGTCTCCGCTGCCGGACGATTTTGAGCAGGATGTTGCGGCAACCACCAATGATTCCGTCACCCTGACGTGGACGTACGACAAGATCGTTTCCGGTTTCCAGCTGTACCGCTACTACAACTTCCCGGACGGCTCCGGACGCAAGGAACTCGCATTTGTGCCGTTCACCGATGGTGAGCGTCACGATGACGGCACCTACACCTTCAGCTACACGGATAAGAACCTGTCTCCCTATACCGAGTATGAGTATCAGATTCAGACCCGCAACAACAACAAGGCTGAGCAGCAGCGCAACAGCATTTACAGCGAACCGCTGACCTGCCGCACCAAGACCACAGCAGGCTATCCCGATATTTCGGTAACGATTGACGGCAAGGAGAAGCAGACGGTTCTGCCGATCTATCCGGATTCTCTGGCAACCGCAACGGTTAAGTATAACGGAGACAATAAAAATCCGGACGGCGGCAAGTACAACAGCGTAAGCTATCAGTGGCAGAAGCTGAACAATGGTTCCTGGACCGAGATTGCCGGCAGCGTTTCCGATACGCTAAGCATCGAAAACGCCGGTTCTGCCGACAAGGGAACTTACCGCTGCCGTCTGAATGTGCTTTACTACGATAACACCTCCAAGACCGAGTACAGCATTTCCGCTTACTCGCCTGAGATTACCACACAGTACAGCAAGCGCACGCCCAAGTGTGAGCTGAATGTTACGGCAGAGAATGTACAAAAAGACAACACTGCTCAGTTTGACCGCACGCTGCACATCAATGCTAAAATGAGTTCCGCGTCTGCTACCTCCACCATCCCGACCGGCACGCTCAGCTTCCTGATTCGCGGCACGGACTTCTCTACCACGGTTGCCGCAGAGATTGGCGCCAATGGCGTGGCCACCAAGGACGTTGTCGTGCCCGCAGACGGTGCTTACACGGTTACCCCGTATTATCCGGGCAGCTATGTATTCAAGGATATGAGCAACGCGGAAGGCCAGATGGTTCTCGTTGGCGAGAACGCGACCGGCTATCAGCTGACGCTCACCAACGGCAATAATAACAACAGCGTCACCCGCTTCACCTACGGCGATACGGTAACGCCGTCGCTCTCCCGCATGAGTAAAGATACGCATGGTCTGCAGAAGGTCAATAACGCGACCTTCAAGTATGCAGTTTCCGGTTCGAAAACACAGCAGGATTTGACCAATCCGCTGAATGTCGGCACTTATACGCTGTATGCTTATGTAAACGGCGAAACCAAGCCGGTTGCGGAAACTAAGTTTACCGTTGTTCAGCGTGCCGTTACGCTGCGTGTTGTTACTCCGAAGGACGGCGTTGCACAGGATAAGGTTAATCCTACCGACTCGAAACAGCTTTCTCTCGCGGCAGACACGAAAAACATGACTGCTGATGAGATTGATGCTCTGCACCTTGACTATACCGCAGTCAACACCGCAGGCAATACGGTACCGCTCGCGCCGAACATTGCGCCCAGCAACTACACGGTTTCTCCGTGCACGACCGCTAAAACCAGCAAAACGTTGTACAACAACTATGAATTCACCTTTATCCCCGGTGTTTACACGGTAAACGGCCTGACTTACATCCTGACCCTCAAGGCTGAGGACTTCGGTGAAGGCGCAAACAAGCACTCTGTCGGTTCTGCGTCGATCATTACTGCAGGTCTGAACGCCGGCAAGGCGGATGACGGCAGTACAATCTCCAGCTTCACTGCCAACACCGATGTTACTCTGACGGCTGTGCCGGATGCAGGTTATGCTGTCGATTACTGGACCTATGACGGCAAGGAAATCGAGGACAGCAAGGAGAAGAGCTCGGTTACCATCAAGACCCTTGCAAAACCGGCATCTGTTTTGGTTTACTTCAAGACCACCAATACCAAACTGAATGCTTCCGTTCAGAATAAGCAGGGCGGTACACTCAAATGCACGGATGAAGATGGCTCCGAAAGCCTCAAGAACTTCCCGGCTTACATTGCCAGCGGTGCAAAGTTCAACTTCACCGCAACGCCGAACACCGGCTGGCACTTCAAGCAGTGGATTCTCACGAAACGCGGTGCAAACAGTTATCCGTCCGGCACCCCGCACGATAACGGCTCCAACACGCTCTCTGTTGAGGTTGGCGTGCAGGATATTGATCTGGCTGCCGTATTTGAGCGCGACAGCTACACGCTGACGCTGGAAGGTGAACTGACCGCAAGCTATCAGACGGTTGATCCGAACGATACCTCCAAGACGCTCACCAAGCCTCTCAAGAGCGGCGAAAGCGTTACCGGCGATACAAAGATTACGGTAGCGCCCAAGGCAGGCTATGCTGCCGCCACGGGCGAGACCTATCAGGTGAACGGCAAGGCTGTTGAAGCAGGAAGCTCAACGCTGACGGCAGCTATACCTTCCCCATCACTGAGAATACCAAGGTTTCGCTCAAGACCGACCGTGCCGCATTTGCGATTACAACACCGGAAATGGAGCATGGCACGATCATTGCAACCGTAGACGGCAAAGCTGTGGACGATCTGTCCAAGATTCCCGGCGGCAGCAAGGTTGAGCTGCAGGCACGCGCAGACCGCGGCTGGCATTTCAAGAATTGGGTTGTAAACGGTACTGACGCTACGGCAAAGCCCAACGGCACCTACACCATCAGCGAACTGGCCGGCGATCTGTCCATCAGCGCTGAATTTGCCCAGAGCGATTCCTACACCGCCAAGGCTACCGCTGCGGCCGGCAACGGCACCGTAAAATACACGCTGTATGATATCTACGGCAAGGAAGTTGAGACCAAGCTATGCCTGCAGAAGGCGTAACCATTTATAAGGATGAGGAAATCACCTTCCATGCAGCGCCGAAGACTGGCTATCAGGTTGAACAGTGGGAAGTAAACGGCAAAAAGACTGCCGGAAACTCCAAAACCAATCCGGAAGGCAAAATCCGTGCGGACAAGAATATTACTGCAACCGTATACTTTAAGGTTACGGCAAGCTATCAGCTTACTTTCGGCACCGTTGGTGAGAACGGCCATCTGACCGCCAAGATTGACGACACCGCGATTGACTCTCAGACCAAGCAGCCGAACAGCAGTGAAATCACCTTCACTGCAGCACCAAACACCCAAAAGATGGTCGAAAAGTGGACGGTTACCCAGGGTGACATTACCGCAGCAGAAAACGATGCTGCTGTACAGGTTGATGGTGTAAATCTTGTCGATCCAATTTATATTCACACACTCGATGCCAACCAGACCATCCGCGTTCACTTCACCGACCTTGAGCAGTACAACGCAGCAATCACCGGCACGAACGGCACCGGCAACTTCACCTACACCACACCGATTCAGCCAACCGACACCGGTGCAGTCAACAGCACATCCGCTCAGGTTCGCAAGAACGGCACGGTCAAGCTGACGCTCACGCCGAGCACAAACTGTGTCGGCACCGCCGAAGAAATTAAGTCTGAACTCGAGAAGGCGGCTCCGAATGCCGTTGTTTCCGTCACCGAGAAGGACAGCAGCTTTGAAGCGGTTATCCGCAACGTAACAGAAGCTCTGGCGGTCAACACCGACAATCTGTTCCACAAGACCTACGCAATCACGGCCAATAAGGCCGAAAACGGCAGCGTTTCCGCTTCTGCGGCACGCGCCAAGGCCGGCGACACGGTAACGCTCACTGCAACACCCGCAGGCGGCTATCAGTTGAAAACCCTGACGCTGGCACCGGAGACCGCACTCGACAAGACGGTTTCCGCGTCCACCCTGACCTACACCTTCACCATGCCGGCAAATGACGTTACTGTCACCGCAGCCTTTGCCGCCAAGCCGAGCAGCGGCGGCGGTGCAGGCGGCGGCGGTGGAGCGGGCGGCGGCGGTGCTGCACCTGCTCCGTCCGACAACGGCTCGTCCTCCATCACTGCACCGGACGGCACCAAGATTCCCGCAACGGTTTCGGTAAAGAACGGCACCGCAGCGGTTTCTGCCGACAGCTCCAAGCTGACTGCGGTTTCCGGCAAGGATTCGCTGACGCTTGATCTGTCCGCAGACTCCACCGTACGCGCGGTATCGCTCACCGGCGATGTGGTAGCTGCTCTCGCCGGTGCAAAGAACGGTGCAGTGCTTACCCTGCCGAACGGCACGGTTGCACTCGACCGTGAGACGCTGACCGCACTCGGCAGCGCCGCACAGGCTGACGGTATGGCAAGTATTTCGCTCGCTTCCGCTGACAAGTCCTCCCTGACTGACGCACAGCGCAAATACCTGCCGAAGAACAGCACCATCCTGAACATTTCCGCGCAGGTACAGCCGAAAAACGGCACTGCAACCCGTGTTCACGCGCTGAACGGCACGGCTGCGATTTCTGTGGCATACAGCCTCAAGAGCGGCGAGAACGCCGATCATCTGGTTGCATACTATCTTGCTGAGGACGGCTCGTTTGAAAAGCTGCCTGTCATTTATGATGCAGCGACCGGAAAGGCTACCTTTAAGACCACCCACTTCTCCACCTTCGTTATCACTCACGAGTACAGCAGCGACTTCTCCGATGTCAACCTGCGCAAGTGGTTCTACAACGAGGTCAACACCGCACTCGAGAACGGCTGGTTCAAGGGCCTGACCGCGACTAAGTTCGGTCCGGATGACGGCATGACCCGCGCAATGCTGGTTCAGGTACTCTACCGCATGAGCGGCAGCAAGGCCGCTTCCACCGCACAGTTCACCGATGTGGCGGACGGCAAGTGGTACGCGGAAGCCATCGCATGGGCCTCCGAAAACGGCATCGTCAACGGCTTCACGGACGGCAGATTCCAGCCGGATACGCTGATCACCCGTCAGCAGCTGGCGGCCATCCTGTACCGCTACGATACCTATCGCGGTCATACGCCGCAGGGCAGCGCAGCACTCGATGGCTACGCAGACGCGGCTTCTGTCGAGTCGTGGGCTGCTGAAGCAATGAGCTGGGCGAACGGCAACGGTCTGGTAACCGGCGTTACCCCGACCACGCTCGTGCCGAACGGCACCGCAACCCGTGCTCAGGTAGCGGTTATCCTCAGCCGCTACACCGACCAGTAATCCCATCCGATCCATACCGCACAACGGATGTGGTATGAACAACCGCCCTGTAAGGGCAGACAATACCGACAGCGCCTGAAGACGCACACAAGCGACACCAACTGCCAAATGGTGTCGCTTGTTTATTGCTTCTCACACGGAATACGCTCACGCGAGAACGAATCGAACAGCCGCGGCAGAAATTCCATGCTCATATGTCAGCTTCTCCGGCGTGATATACTCTGCCAACCGAATCGCAAGTATTTTCAGGCTCGCGGCTCATTATATCGTACATCATATTCTATATTTGCATAATACTGTGCAAATTCGACTCATTTTGATTTACAACGTCGTTGCAGGGTGATATACTGAAATTACCATATAAGATGCGCCGGATTATGCTTTGAGGAGAATGCTATAATGACCATGAATGACCCGCTGCTCCGCACGGACAGCTATGCAAAAATCTTCCTGTATAACACCCATGAAACCGTCGCCTGTGTGCCGCGCCACACCATCCGCATGCGCGATAAAGTGCGCCCGGACAAGCTGCGCGAAGCCGTTGAGCAGGCACTGCTGCGCTTTCCGCACATGATGCTGACCGCCGAGCCGACCGAAACTGCGTTCCGCTATCGCCGAAACGTGCAGCCCGCCGTAGTGCTGCCGTTCGACGGCGTATCCACCCGCTACACCATCGGCTCCAAGGATACGAACGGATACTTATTTCTCGTCGGCTACCACGACAAGACCATCTATATGGAGTATCAGCACTCTATCTCGGATGGACGCGGATTCGAGGAGTTTATCCGCTGTGTACTGTTCCAGTACCTGAAAAACTGCGGTTTCCCGGTTGAGAATGACGGCTCTGTGCGCGGCATGGATACCCGCTGGTCTCCCGAGGAGAGCGCAAACGGCTACGAGCAGCTGGCAGACCGTGAATTTTCGCCGGATGGCATCTGGAAAAAGCCGGAGGCTGTTCATGCCCCCGAGGTACAGTGGGGCGCTGACGGCTCCGAGGTCGTCACCGAGGTGACATTCCCGTTTTCGCAGCTGCACGATTACGCAAAGTCCATCGGCGTCAGTCCGCTGTCTGTACTGGCTCCGCTGATGATGAAAGCGTTTGATGATAAGTTCGGCGGAACGGACAAGCCGGTTATCGCGGAGATTCCGGTCGATCTGCGTCCGCTGCTGCCGACGCTTACCACGCGGTATTTTATTTGCTTCATCGATCTGCCGTATTTTCCGGAATACCGCGATCTGCCGAATGACGAGGTGTTCCGGCGCACGAAGGCGTTTTTGAAGGATCAGATGCAGCGCGAACAGCTGCTCTATCGTGCAAAAGCCGCCGCAGACCGCTGTGAATCGCTGCATGAGGCAGATATGCCGCTCGCAGAGAAAATGCAGGCGGCACAGAAGGTCACGACTGATTTTGTGCTCGAGGACAGTTTCCTCATTACCAACGTCGGCCGGTTCGCCCTGCCGGAAAGCTGCCGTCCGTATGTACTCGATTACGGCGCAATCCTGCCGTGCGCCGTGCAGCCGTTTGCGCTGCTGATCTCGTCGTATGGAGATAAAATGAAACTGTCCGTTGCGCAGCGTGATCACGATATGCAGGTTGTCGAGGATTTGTGCGCCGGTCTGCGGCAGCTTGGCATCCAGCCGGAGACACTCAGCTATCCGTTTGTAGTAACACGGTATAACGGACTTGAGTGCGGGATGTAAGTTCAAAACTGTAATTTCAAAAGCAAAACGCTCAGCTATCGTTTGATAGCTGAGCGTTTTGCTTTATCCAAGCCGCGCGACTGTATACCCGACATACAGACCGGCACCGGTCACAAGTGCATTCTCGTCCACATCGAAGCCGCCGTTATGGTTGGTGATCATCGTGTGCGGAAAATCCTGATTGCCGGTGCGAGATACGCATACGCGCCCGGCTTATACAGCTCAAACTCGGCAAAATTGTCGCCGCTGAGCGACAGCTCACGGTCGGTGACAACGTGTCCTTCTCCGAGCAGCTCGTCCACGACCTGAGCAGCTTCCTCGCACACCTGCGGGTCATTGACGAGCGCAGCGGCAAAGTCCGTCCACTCGATTTCCGCCGTGCCGCCGTACAGCGCCGCAATGTTCTGCGCGGTCTCACTGACCTGTGAACGGACGCGGTCGCGGCTCTCCTGCGAAATGGTGCGCGTTGTGCCCTCCATTTCAGCAAATGCTGCCACGGCGTTGTAGGTCGTGCCCGCGTTCAGCTTGCCGATACCGATGATGACCGGCTCGGTCGGTGAAGTGCGGCGCGTAACCAGTCCCTGCACTGCCACAACAATCTGGCTGGCGATATACAGCGCATCCACGCCCATATGCGGCGTGGAAACATGCGTGGACTTACCGTGCACGCGAATGCGGAAATGATCGACTGCGGCGTTGTTGATGCCCGGTTTGAGTCCTACCGTGCCTGCCTCCAAATCATACGCGGTGTGCAGACCGAACACGCGCTCGGCACCATCCAGCACACCGGCTGCGACAAACGGCTTTGCGCCTTTTCCAATTTCCTCACCCGGCTGAAACACAAGACGAACCTTTCCGCGGAACGCGTCTCTGTTCTCCGACAGGATTTTCGCGGCACCCAGAAGGCAGGCCGCGTGCGCATCATGACCGCAGGCGTGCATGACGCCTGCATTCTCCGAACGGTATGCACACTCATGCGTCTCCTCAATGGGCAGCGCGTCGATATCCGCACGCAGAACCAGCACTTTTCCGTTGTCCTTTGCGCCCTTCAGCGTGCCGAGCACGCCGGTTACGCCTACGCGCGTGTGCGGAATGCCGAACTTGTCCAGTTCCTCCTCAATGCGCTGTGCCGTGCGGAATTCCTGCAGGCTCAGCTCCGGGTGCCGGTGAAATTCCCGACGGATGGATACGATGTAGTCCTTCGTTTCCGCTGCGGCTTTCTTTACATCCATGACGGCTTTTCCTCCTGTTTATCGGTGTTTCGGTTTGATCTTATCACGCAGACCTTCCAGACGGTTGAGTGCATCGAGCAGCGTCTCGTCCTTCTTGGCAAAATGCAGGCGAATCAGGTTGTTGACCGGCTCACGGAAAAAGCTCGATCCGGGAACCGCGCCTACGCCGACATAATGCGCCAGATCCTCGCAGAACGCAAGATCGCTCTCGTAGCCGAACTCGGCAATATCAAGCAGAACATAGTACGCGCCCTGCGGGTCGGTATGGGCGATTTTGAGATCGTCCAGACCCTTTAGGAACAGATCCTTTTTGTGCGTGTACTTGGCCTGCAGGTCGTCGTAGTAGTCCTGACCGAACTTCAGACCGGTAACAACGGCCTCCTGCAGCGGTGCTGCTGCGCCGACAGTCAGGAAGTCATGTACTTTTTTTGCACGGTCGATAATCTCCGGCGGGGCAATGATATAACCCAGTCGCCAGCCGGTAACCGAGTACGTCTTGGAGAGCGACGAGCACGACAGCGTGCGCTCCCACATGCCCGGCAGGGTGGCAAAATAGGTGTGCTTGTTCGGCGCGAATACGATGTGCTCATACACCTCGTCGGTGATAACGTAGGTATCGTACTTCTCCGCGAGAGACGCGATAATCTCCAGCTCCTCGCGGGTGAACACCTTGCCGCACGGATTGGACGGGTTGCACAGGATGATGGCCTCGGGTGCTGACGGAACGCGTCCTCAAGCACGTTCGCATCAAAGTGGAAATCCGGCGGCACGAGCGGCACATAGATAGGCTCTGCGCCGGACAGGATGGTGTCCGCGCCGTAGTTCTCGTAAAACGGGGAGAAAATGATGACTTTATCGCCCGGATTGGTGACTGTCATCATCGCAGCCATCATCGCCTCGGTGCTGCCGCAGGTCGTGACAATTTCGGTGTTCGGGTCGATTCTTCGGCCCATGAAATAGGTCTGCTTGGCGGCCAGCGCCTCACGGAAGTTCTGCGAACCCCAGGTAATGGAATACTGGTGGTAATCCTCGTAGGCCACCTGCGCCAGACGGTCGAGCAGCTCCTTCGGCGGCTCAAAGTCCGGGAAACCCTGCGACAGGTTTACCGCATCATACTGCATGGAAACGCGCGTCATACGGCGGATGACCGAATCGGTAAAGCCGGCGGTGCGCTCAGATAAGCTCTGCATGGTTATTTTCCTCCCACAATGTAAGATTTCTGGTCGTTCAGTGTATGTTTCGGGTCGAGAGCGTTCTTGATCGTGTTCATCACGGCAAGATTCTCCTCCGCAGTTTCCCGCAGGAAATACGGCCGCTTGGAAATGCCGATGCCGTGCTCACCCGATGCTACGCCACCGTAGGAATACGCCTTGGCGTAGGCCTGCTCCATGTTTTCGTGCAGCTCGCGCTCCCATGTCTGCTGGTCGCGGCCGTCACGCACCACGCACAGATGCACGTTGCCGTCACCCGCATGGCCGAACGCGATCATACGCACGCCTGAGGATGCTTCCAGCTCGTTGATGTAGCGAACGAAATCCGCCGTGTGGCTGATTGGCACCACGATGTCCACCGGCTCCTGCTCGGACACGGCCTCGACCGCCATGACGAGCGCACCGCGCACCTTCCAGATGTCCGCCGCCTGCTCGGCACTGCGGAGCACGATATAGTCGATGGCACCGTTGTCAAGCGCAAGGCGGCGCACGCGCTCGATATTCGCGTTGACCTCGCTCTCGTGACCGTCAAACGTCAGCAGAATGTACGAACCGGCATCCGGACGCGGATATTGCACGCCGGAAAAGCTCTCACCGAGGGCTACGACCTTGCGCTCCATGAACTCGACTGCGGTCGGGTTGGCATTCGCCTGCAGGATGGTCAGCACGCTGCGGATGCCCGTGCCGAGGTCAGCAAACGGAACGAGCACGCTCACCGTGGTCTCCGGCTTGGGAAGAAGGCGCAGCAGGCACTTGGTGATAACCGCCAGCGTGCCCTCCGAGCCGATGAGCAGGTGCTTGAGCGACAGTCCGCTCGCGTCCTTCACCTGCTTACCGCCGACTTTCAGCACCGTACCGTCCGCAAGGACAACCTCCAGCCCGCGCACATAGTCGCGTGTTACGCCGTACTTGACCGCACGCATACCGCCCGCGTTGGTGCTGATGTTGCCGCCGATGCTCGAGGCCTTTTCGCCCGGGTCGGGCGGGTAAAACAGACCGTGCTCCTCAACATAGGCCTGCAGATCTTTGAGCAGCATGCCCGGCTCGACGGTGACCGTCATCGTGTCGCGGTCCAGCTCGAGCACGCGGTTCATGCGGGATACATCCAGAATGATACCACCGAACAGCGGAATTGTCGAGCCCACCAGATTGGTTCCCGCGCCGCGCGGCGTGACCGGGATGGCGTTTTCGTTGGCGTACCGGAGCACGCCGCTGACCTCCTCGGTCGAGCGCGCGAACACAAGCGCGTCTGCCGTGCCTGTGCGGCGGCCGAGCGCATCGCTCAGGTATTCCGCCGGAATATTTTCTGCGAAAAGCAGACGGTCTTCATCCGAAATGATGTTCTGCAAAGCCTGTTTGCTTACTTCCATTGCTGTTTCCTCCTGCCGAAAATGCCGCCGGTGCTTTCCGGCGGCATTGGGAACGATTATGAATTACTTGTCTGCCAGCAGATCCTGATCCCAGCCTGCCTTGATGAAGTAGCCGCCGAACTGGTCGTTGAATACCTTCTCGGTCTCATCGGACTGGAACGCTGCTACGACCTTCTTGTAGGTCTCCAGCTTGTCCGCATCCTCGAGGTCAGCGGAACGCGCTGCGATCAGGTTCCAGTACTCCTCGATGTCCAGCTGGTCATCCTTGTAGATGGCGTCCTCAGTCTTAAGGCCGAAATCCAGTGCGTAGTTGCCGTTTACGACAGCTGCGGTAACGTCAGCCAGCGTGGACGGGATTACGTTAGCCTTCAGCTCCTCGATGGTGATCTTGGTGTTGTAGGTCTCGATGTCGTCGATGGTCGGGTTGAACTCTGCGCTGTCCTTCAGCTTGATCAGGCCCGCTGCTTCCAGAACCTTGAGTGCGCGGCCGCCGTTGGTTACATCGTCCGGAATGGCTACGGTGTCGCCGTCCTTAAGCTCATCAACCGACTTAACCTTGTCGGAGTACAGGTTCAGCGGGATGATAAAGGTGTTGCCGATATTCTCGATCTCGTAGCCGTAGTTGTCGATCTCGCTCTGCAGGTAAATACGGTGCTGGAAAGCGTTCAGATCGATCTCGCCGTTAGCGAGTGCGTTGTTCGGGGTAACGTAGTCCGAGAACTGTACGAACTCAAGGTCGATGCCCTCGTCAGCCAGCTTTTCCTTGGCCGGGGTCCACAGATCCTCGTAGATGCTGCCGACTACGCCGAGCTTTACGGTTACGGCATCGCCGGAATTGCTGTCGGATGCCTGTGCATTATCGGAAGCTGCGCTGCTCGAGCCGCCGCAAGCGGTCAGGGACAGGGCGAGGGTTGCTGCGGACAGGGACAGTGCGATGATTCTTTTGAGCTTCATTAGGATTACCTCCGTTTATGATGTGAACTTTTTAATTAACTGATGTTAGAGAGTGAGCGCCAGCTGATAATTCTCGCTCATGGTCTTGCAGGATGCGTTGAACTTCTCCTGCTCCTCCGGGGTGAGGTGCAGCTCAATGATCTCTGCGATGCCGTCGCGCCCCACGATAGCGGGCACGCTGGCGTACACATCGTGCTGACCGTATTTGCCGTCCAACAGAACAGAAACCGAAAGAACGCGGTTCTCGTTGTAGAAGATGGCGCGAACGACCTCTGCGGCAGAAGCGCCGATGCCGAACTCGGTGCACTGCTTGCCGCGCAGGATGGTCCAGCCGCCTTCACGGCCTGCGTCAGCAAGCGCATCCAGGTCGAGTTTGCCGAAGGTGTCCGGATACTCCTCGCGCCACTGGGAAAGCGGCTTGCCCGCGATGGTGACCGCCGACCATGCGACCATCTGGCTTTCGCCGTGCTCGCCGAGCGCGTAAGCGGTGATGGATTTCTGGTCAATGCCGATCTCCTGCGCAATCGCGCGGCGCAGTCTTGCGGAGTCCAGCGTAGTGCTGGTGGAGAAGATGCGCTCCGGCGCCCAGTTCAGCGTGTGCTGAATATAATGCGCGATAACGTCTGCCGGGTTCGAGATACTGATGATAATGCCGTCAAATCCGGATTCCCTGATAGATTTTGTTACATCCTTCAAAATGGCGATGGTCTGTCCCAGGGTGTCCATGCGGGTCTGATTGCCGGTCGGCAGCGGGCCTGCCGCAATGATCATGATCTGCGCGTCCTTCGCGTCACTGTAGTCACCCGCAGTGACCTTGGTGCGAACCGGAAGGTAATTGGTCGCATCGGTCAGGTCGAACGCCTGTGCGACTGCCTTGGCGTGATCGGAGTCAATGTAGACGATCTCGTCTGCCAGACTCTGCGAAATCAGTGCGTAGCGACATGGGAGCCGACATGTCCTGCACCGACGATAACAACTTTACGATTGGAAATACTCATGTCAGACACTCCTTAATGCGTGTTCTTCTTGACGACCTTGCCGCCAACGAACTCCATAATGCAAACAATGATGACGAGGACCAGAACAGTGACGTTGGTAACGTCCAGCATGTTGCGGTCGTGGCCGTAACGGATGGCGAAGTCGCCCAGACCGCCGGCACCGACGACACCGGCCATTGCGGTCAGGTTCAGCAGGCTGATCGCCGTGATGGTTGTGCCGCGCGCGATGGCGGCAACGCTTTCCTTCAGGTAAACGCGGAAAATAATCTCCAGCGGTGTGGAGCCCATCGAGAGCGCCGCTTCGATCAGACCCGGATCAAGCTCTGCGAGTGCGCTTTCCACCTGACGGGTGAAGAACGGCACCGCACCGAATACCAGCGGAACGATTGCACCCCGAACATAGATTGCCGTACCCATAATTGCACGGGAGACCGGCATTACCCACGTCAGCAGGATGATGAACGGGATGGAACGGAACAGGCTGACCAGCTTGTCCAGAATCTGATAGACGATTTTGTTTTCCAGAATGCCGCCCGGCTTGGTGACCGTGATCAGCACGCCCAGTGTCAGACCGAGCACGAACGAGATCGCACCCGACCAGACCACCATGAGCAGCGTGTCGCCGATGGCTGCATAGAAGTCCGGCAGCTTTGCCATCACGTTCGGAATGATGTTATTCAGAAACTCTTGCATCCTTGATGACCTCCACTCCTACGTTTTTCTCACTGAGATAAGCGATTGCCTGTGTGATTTGATCGCGGCTGCCGCTGATAATGGCTACCGTGCCGCCGATCGGTGCATTCTGCACGATGGCGATATCGGAAAAGATGATGTTGAGCACAATGTCGAATTTGCGCGATACCGTCGAGATGAGCGGCTCGGATACATTGCGCTGAATGTAGCTCAGGCGCACGATAAGCTCGCCCGGATTGAGCTTGACGACCGGCGAATCCTCCGCGATGAGGTCTTCGATCTTGCGGAGATTGGAGGTCGTGTGGATGAAGTTCTTGGTGATGTCCTCTCTCGGGTTGGCGAAAATGTTGAACACCTCGCCGGACTCGACCACCTTGCCGTGCTCCATAACGGCTACGCGGTGGCAGATCTCCTTGACGACCGCCATTTCGTGAGTGATGATAACGACTGTGATGCCGAGGGTTTCGTTCAGGTGCTTGAGCAGCTGCAGAATCGCCTTGGTGGTCTGCGGATCGAGTGCCGAGGTAGCCTCATCGCAGAGCAGCACATTCGGGTCGTTTGCCAGTGCGCGAGCGATTGCTACACGCTGTTTCTGACCGCCGGACAGCTGCTTGGGATACGCCTCCGCCTTATCGCCGATGCGACCAGATCAAGCAACCGCTGTACTTTTTCCTCGATCTGCTGTTTGGAAAGGCCGCTGCCGCGCAGCGGATACGCTACGTTGCCGGCTACGGTGCGCGAGGGCATCAGGTTGAAGTGCTGAAAGATCATGCCAATCTTCTTGCGGGCCTGCCGCAGCTCCTTTGCCGAGAGCGACAGCATATCCTGACCATCTACGATCACCTTGCCGGAGGTCGGCCGCTCGAGCAGATTGATGCAGCGCACCAACGTCGATTTACCCGCACCGGAAAAGCCGATCATACCGAAAATTTCGCCCTTGTCAATCGTCAGCGAAACATCCTGCACCGCATGAACGGTTCGCTTGCCGCTCACAAACTCCTTCGAGATATGTGACAATTTTATCAAGAAAATTCCTCCTTATTCCTCTTAAATGCGCAAAAAAAGCGGGAAGCTCGCAGCTCCCCGCTTCAGAAAATACAATGAATCCGCAAGAACGCGCAGCGTCAGGCAAGACGATTCAAAGTAATTTCGTATTCTGTCGGTCAGGCAGCATCTGAGCATAATACAGCATGTTCATACACATTCGACCCGACATTCGTGCGTTTACGATGAACATTTTGCTCGCTCCTTTCCGATCCCCTACTGGATTTGTTGGTTATAGAATAGCACAGCCAATCCCCAGTGTCAACCTCGGAATTGCAGGAATTTCATTTTCTGGAGGTTTTGCCAGTTTTGCACAAATAAAGCCAACGAAATCTATAGGATTTGACTGATATTTTCAGCAGTTTGCTGTAATTCAAGGCGGTCTTCTTAGCAGGCATATTGGGTGTTGTACTTTTTATCGGACTTTAACTGTTATATACTGTATATAACAATTCAATAGAAGGTGATCGCTATGGATAAAAAATTCTATGCACACACCCGTCCGATCAATGAAAACGGCGTTGAACGTACAGAATATCAGCTTCTCTCCGATCACGAGCGCGGTGTCGGCACGCTCTGCGGGCAGTTTGCCGAAGCATTCGGTGCACAAGCTGAAGGTCACGAGGCCGGTGTTCACCACGATGACGGCAAAGCAACTGCCGCATTTCAACATCGTCTTCTGGATAATGGTCCAAAGGTCGATCATGCAACCGCCGGTGCACGAAACATCATGTTGTCAAACAATCTGCTCTTAGCCGCTTGTGTCATGGGGCATCACAGCGGTTTGCCGGATTTAGGCAGCACAAATGACCCGGAAGGCACGCCCACCTTCACCGGCAGAATAAAAAAGTGGGGCACTCCCGCTATTCCGCCGCTCGACCCGGGTTACCCCATTCCGCCGGTACGCCTGCCGCAGCGTCCGGTCACCAAGCCGTCGCTTTCCGAGTCATTCCGCACGCGCATGCTGTACTCCTGTCTGGTGGATGCGGATTATCTGGACACCGAGCAGTTCATGCAGGGCGATATGCCGCGCGGCACCGGAGATTCACTCGAAACGCTGCTCACCCGCTTACAGGCCAGGCTAAATGAATGGGACAACCCGACTTCCGAGCTGAACAAGCTGCGTCAGCAGATCTTGCGGGCGTGCGTTTCCGCCGCAGCCAATCCCAAGGGCATTTACACGCTTACGGTTCCGACCGGCGGCGGCAAAACGACCAGTTCTCTCGCATTTGCGCTGCATCATGCCGTTGAGCACGGTATGAAACGTGTGATTTATGTTGTACCGTACACCTCCATCATCGAGCAGAATGCCGATGTTTTCCGCGGTATTTTAGGCGATGAGAACGTACTCGAGCATCACTCCGGTGTACAGTTCGAGAACGATGAGGAAAACGGCAATCCCGATCCCAAGGCACTGGCCGCCGAAAACTGGGACAGCCCGCTCGTTATCACAACCGCCGTTCAGTTTTTCGAGTCGATGTACGCTAACCGTTCCTCACAGTGCCGCAAGCTGCACAATCTGGCGAACAGCGTGATTATTTTCGATGAAGCGCAAATGCTTCCGCTGTGCCACCTGATGCCGTGCGTTGTAGCCATCGGCGCTCTGGTAGAGAAGTTCGGCGCAACTGCCGTGCTGTGTACGGCTACCCAGCCGGTACTCGGCGATTTGATTCAGCGATTCGCACCGTCGCATGCGGTTTCCGAGATTTGCCCGGAGATTCCGTTCTATTTTGACAAATTCCGCCGTGTGACATTCCGGCAGGTCGGTGTCCTCGAGGATGACGCACTCGCCGAATTACTGTGCGCACATGAGCAGGTCCTCTGCATCGTCAATTCCCGCAAAGCGGCGCAGTCCATTTTCTCGAAATTGCCGGAGGAAGGCCGTTTCCATCTGTCCACATTGATGGTTCCGGCACACCGCCGTACGGTGCTCGAGGAAATCCGACGCCGACTAAATGACAGTTTGCCCTGCCGTGTCGTATCGACTTCTCTTGTTGAAGCCGGTGTTGACATAGATTTCCCCGCCGTTTACCGCGAACTGGCAGGTCTGGATTCCATTCTGCAGGCCGCCGGACGCTGCAACCGCGAGGGCAAGCGTGCCGCAGAGAACAGCATTGTTACTATTTTCCGCCGCACGGAGAAGGCTCCGCCGCTGTTTGGACAAGCCATCGGCGCGACAAATATTGCGCTGGATAACAATGCCGATCCCGCTTCTCCGCAGACAATGGAAAACTATTTCCACGAACTGCGCAAGCTGAACGGTTCCGCGATTGATAAAATCGGCGTGATCGACGCATTTGAGCGTGGACGCGGCGGCTCTCTGTATCCGTTCCGCACAATTGCCGAGAATTTTCGCATGATCGACAACGACACACGCACAGTTTATATTCCGTGGAAGGACGGCTCTGAACTCATCGAGCGGCTTTGCGATGGTGCGTGCTCTAAAAAACTGTATCGGCAGCTTGGGCAGTACGCCGTGCAGGTGTATGATGCGCATTTTCAGGCACTGTACGACGCCGGTGCGCTTCAAACCGCCGATGAAACCAATGGTCTGGACGACCGCAGTGCTATTCTGTGCGATCTGTCACTGTATGATGAGAAAACCGGTCTGTCGCTCAAGGCAGACAGCGGTCAGGCGTTTTTCGGGTAATTTTTCGCGTAAAAAGGAAAACGGGAGAATGTGGTAACATTCTCCCGTGCTTCCTTAATTATCTCAAATTAGATTTCAATCCACGTCTAATGACGACAAATACACTATAACAGTTTCTGATTTATTTTGTCAAGTTTCTTTACCCTGCCTTATTATTTCATTTGCATAAATTTAATTATCTCATATTAGGAAATATTACTGTTGTAATCAACAGTGTAAAGCGATATAATGTAATCGTAGATAAGGGAGCTTGCTACCCTATCTATCCAACAAATCACACCGAAGCCCTGTCACATATTCCACTCTCTGTTGATACCAGGAAATATTTGGCAATGCTTCGTAAAGGAGGGAAATATACCAATGTCAATTCAAGTTGAAGTAAGCGGTCCATACGCTCTATTCAGCAGACCCGAAATGAAGACCGAACGCGTCAGCTATGACTGCATGACACCCTCGGCGGCACGCGGGTTGCTGGAAAGTATTTATTGGCACCCCGGTCTTCGCTGGATCATCGACCGCATTCATGTCTGTGCGCCGATCCACTTCACCAACATCCGCCGAAACGAGGTAAAGGACACCATTAACGCGCGTTCGGTCAAGGCGTGGATTGCAAAACCCAAGGGTGAGCTGTACCTCGCTGCGTCGGAAAGCATTCAGCAGCGTGCCGCAATGGTACTGCGTGATGTCCACTATGTCATTGAAGCGCACTTTGAAATGACCGACAAGGCTGCGCCGACTGACAATCCCGGCAAGTTTCAGGACATTATGAAACGCCGTCTGCGCCGCGGACAGTGCTACAGCATGCCCTACTTCGGCACACGGGAATTTCCGGTAAAGTTTGAGCTTTGTGAACAACTTCCGCCTTGTCCGGAGGAACTGCTCGGTGAACACGATCTCGGCTGGATGCTGCTCGACATGGATTACAGCGATCCCGCCAATATCACACCGATGTTCTTCCGCGCCAAGCTGGTAGACGGTGTCATAGAGGTCCCCCCGATTCACAGTGCGGAGGTGGTCAAATGATTTTGCAGGCGCTGACGCAATATTATGATGCCCTCAATGCCCGCGGTGAAATTGATGCGCCCGGCTGGGGCAGACCGAAAATCAGTTATGCGCTCCAGCTGCGGGAAAACGGTGAACTCGCCCAGGTTATTCCGCTGCTGCACGAAGCAGAGGCAGGCAAAAAGAAAGTGCTCCGTCCGCGTGAGGATATTCGTCTGCCGGCGGCAGTCAAGCGTTCTTCCGGTGTCACGTCCAACTTTATGTGGGATAATTCGGCATATCTGCTTGGCGTAGACGCAAAAGGCAAACCGGAGCGCAGTCTGCAATGCTTTCACGCCGCCGCCGAGCTGCACCGCAAGCTGTTAGACAATGTGGACTCTCCTGCCGCACACGCAATTCTCTCCTTCTTTGATACATGGCAGCCTGCCGAAGCTGCACAGCACCCTGCTCTTGTCGATGATTACGACAAACTCATTGCCGGTGCCAATCTGGTATTTTATGTGAATGGGCAGTATCCGGCAGATGATCCGGTCATCTGCGCTGCATGGCAGGCACATTACGACGGTGACTCCGATGCACCCAAACAGCAATGTCTTGTCACCGGCGAACTGGATGAGATTGCCGCCGTTCATCCTGCCATCAAGGGTGTGCGTGATGCGCAGTCCAGCGGCGCCGCACTTGTGTCGTTCAACGCCCCCGCCTTCTGTTCCTACGGTCACGAGCAGAACTACAACGCACCTGTTGGTAAGCACGCTGCATTTGCTTATACGACGGCTCTCAATCACCTGCTGGCTGACCGCGAGCATACGCAGTACATCGGTGACACCACCGTCGTTTGCTGGGCGGAGACTGCAGAACCGCAGTATACTGATTTTTTCAGCTGCCTTATGGGCAATAACACGCAAAGCTGGTCGGATAATGACTTATCCGCTGCGCTCAAACACCTTGCAAACAGCGAACCGTGTCAGGAATTAAATCTTGATCCTGAACGTGCGTTCTACATTCTCGGTCTGGCACCGAATGCCGCGCGTCTGAGTGTGCGATTCTTCTATAAAAACACGTTTGGTGAATTGATGAAGAACGTCAACGCGCACTATGAACGTCTGAAAATCAAGCGTCCGGCGAAGGCGCCGACCGGATTCCTGCCGCTGTGGCAGCTGCTTGCCGAAACCGTCAACCAGAGTGCCCGCGACAAAAAGCCGAGTCCGGTTATGTCCGGTGCGACTGCCCGCGCCGTCTGGAACAATGACCGCTATCCGGCTGCACTGCTGAACGGTGTTATGCTCCGTATCCGCGCAGATTCTGAGATAAACTGGCGGCGTGCCGCAATTATCAAGGCATATTACCTAAAAAACAAGGACAAGGACTGTCCCGAGGAGGTTTTAACTGTGAGCCTGAATGAATCCAGCACCAATATTCCCTATACGCTCGGACGGCTGTTCTCGATATACGAAGCCGTACAGCAGGCAGCAAATCCGGGCATCAACACCACTATCAAGGATAAATACTTCAACTCCGCTTCGTCTATCCCCGCGACTATCTTCCCTATTCTTGACAAGCTCTGTCAGAAACATCTGCGTAAGCTGCGAATCGATCAGCAAATTTATTTTAATAAGCAAATCGGCCAGATCATGGATATTCTGCACGAAGAGTATCCCGCTCGGCTGAACCTGCCGCAGCAAGGCTCATTTGACCTCGGTTACTACCATCAGACGCAGAAGCGTTACACTAAAAAGGAGGACAAGTAAATGGAACCCATCAAAAACCGCTATGAATTTGTAATCTTTTTCGACGTGGAAAACGGCAATCCGAACGGCGATCCGGATGCGGGCAACATGCCGCGTATCGACCCGGAAACCGGCTACGGTCTGGTGACCGATGTATGCCTCAAGCGCAAAATCCGCAACTATGTGGAAATGGCCAAGGAAGGCGAATCCGGCTACCGCATTTACGTCAAGGACGGTGTACCGCTCAACCGCAGCGATGCAGAAGCCTGCGCTTATGTCGGTATAGCGCCGGACAAGCTCAAGGATGCAAAGAAGAAGGACGACCAGCTGGACAGCAAGCTGCGCGACTTTATGTGCCAGAATTTCTACGATATTCGCACATTCGGTGCGGTTATGACCACCTTTGTCAAGGGTGCACTCAACTGCGGACAGGTGCGCGGTCCGGTGCAGCTTGGCTTTGCCCGCAGTGTGGATCCTATTGTTCCGCAGGAAGTCACGATCACCCGTGTTGCCATCACCACCGAGGCTGACGCGGAGAAAAAGGGCACCGAAATGGGCCGCAAGTACATCGTGCCTTACGGTCTGTACCGTGCGGAAGGCTATGTTTCCGCAAATCTCGCCCGCAAGACGACCGGATTCTCGGAGGCTGACCTTGAACTGCTGTGGACGGCAATCATCAACATGTTCGAGAACGACCATTCGGCTGCTCGCGGCAAGATGGCTGTACGCCAGCTTATTGTGTTCAAGCATGATTCCGAGCTTGGCAACGCACCCTCGCACAAGCTGTTTGATCTGGTTCATGCCGAGCACAACGAAGACGTGATTGCGCCGCGTACGTACACGGACTACACCATCACGGTTGACGAAGCCAACCTGCCGGCCGGCGTGACCTGCAAGGTACTGGGGTAATCTACGCCGAGGAGGACTTCCTCCAGCTCTCCGGTTTGCAGCATTTCGCATTCTGCCGTCGGCAATGGGCGCTCATCCATGTGGAGCACCAGTGGGCGGAGAATTACCGCACGGTGGACGGCTCGATTCTGCACGAGAAAGCGCACGGCGGCGGCACAGAAAGCCGCGGCGACCTGCTGATTGTTCGTGCCATGCGCATCCATTCGACGGTGCTTGGCGTGTCCGGTGAATGCGATGTGGTGGAATTTCATCGCTCGGAAAACGGCGTTGCCCTGCAGGGACGAGACGGACTGTGGATGCCGTTTCCGGTCGAATACAAGCGCGGCAAGCCCAAGCCGCACGACGCGGACGAGCTGCAGCTGTGCGCTCAGGCGATGTGCCTTGAGGAAATGCTATGCTGTCAGATTTCCGACGGTGCGCTGTTCTACGGTGAACCGCGCCGACGGACGCCTGTCGAATTTACAGACGAACTGCGGCAGCGTGTGCGCGACAGCCTTGCCGAAATGCACGACTATCTGCGGCGCGGCTGCACGCCTAAGGTAAAACCGCAGAAAGGCTGCTCGGCCTGCTCGCTCAAGGAATTGTGTTTGCCCGAGCTGATGAAGGCGAAACCTGTCTCCGGCTACTTGAAAGGAGCGATGGAGGAATGAAAAAGCTGCTTAACACGCTGTTTGTCACCTCCGAGGACGCCTATCTGACACTCGATGGCGAAAATGTTGTCGTCAACCGCGAGAAGCAGGTAACGGCTCGATTTCCGCTCCATGCCCTCGCCGGAATTATCAGCTTCAGCTATGCAGGCGCGTCTCCGGCGCTCATGGGCGCGTGCGCAAAACGCGATGTGAGTCTGTCATTCTGTACGCCGAGAGGGCGATTCCTGGCACGAACCTGCGGCGTGAGCAACGGTAATGTACTGCTTCGACGCACACAGTACCGCACGGCGGATGACCCACCACAAGCCTGCCGTATTGCCCGCATGATGGTGTTCGGCAAGATTTACAACGCGCGCTGGAGCATCGAGCGCACCTGCCGCGACCATGCCATGCGCGTGGACACGGAAACGCTCAAAGCCGCCTCCGCCAAGCTGAAAGCGCTGCTGCCGCAGGTGCAGGCAGAGACTGATTCAGGCTCTCTGCGCGGACTGGAAGGCGCAGGTGCGGCCATCTATTTCGATGTATTCGACCGGTTGATTCTCA
The DNA here is from genome assembly GCF_003481925.1 of Butyricicoccus sp. OF10-2. NCBI lineage: Bacteria > Bacillati > Bacillota > Clostridia > Eubacteriales > Butyricicoccaceae > Butyricicoccus > Butyricicoccus sp. OF10-2. The sequence continues at coordinate 37,266 of NZ_QUMC01000018.1, forward strand.
ACCACAAAGACGTGTTTTCGTTCACCGGACGCTCGCGCCGTCCGCCGCTCGACCCGTGCAACGCACTGCTGTCGTTCGCCTATTCCCTGCTGGCGAACGACTGCGCCGCTGCGTTGGAAGCCGTCGGACTGGACAGCTATGTCGGTTTTCTGCACACCGACGTCCGGGCCGGCAGTCTCTTGCCGCCGATTTGATGGAAGAACTGCGGCCGTGCTTTGCAGACCGTTTTGTGCTTTCGGCTGTCAATCTCGGCAGGTTTTCCGCGAAGGATTTTGAAGCGCAGGAGAACGGTGCGGTTTATCTCTCAGAGAACGCCCGCAAAACCTTTTTACAGGGCTGGCAGGAGAAAAAGCGCGAGGAAATTCGTCACCCGTACCTTGAGGAAAAGCTGTCTTGGGGTATGGTGCCCTACGCGCAGGCACTGCTGCTGGCGCGCTATTTGCGCGGCGATCTGGACGATTATCCACCGTTTTTGTGGAAATGAGGTGTCGAATATGCTGGTTGTGATTACTTACGATGTCAACACCGAAACAGCCGCCGGGCGCAAACGCCTGCGGCAGATTGCCAGGCAGTGCGTCAATTATGGACAGCGTGTGCAGAATTCCGTGTTTGAATGCCTGATTGACGCGGCTCAGTGCCGTATGCTGCAACAGAAGCTGTGCACCATTATGGATGATGAACTGGACAGTCTGCGATTTTACTATCTCGGCAACAAATATGAAAATAAGATTGAGCATTTTGGTGCGAAACGCGGCTATGAGCCGGAAGGCGTGCTTATGGTGTAAGGCGGTGCGAAGTGCAAGCAAACCGAAAAGCGTCGGCGCTTCGCACCGTAATTTCCGATAGATTATATACAATAGTTTTATCGAATGTCAAATTTGCAATTGTGTTTTGCACGAATCTATGCAAAACTGTTATTGTAATTGTTTATTTTGTAAAAATCATTTGGGATAGTCTTGGTGATTTTTGCTGTCGCTCCCTTCGCGGGAGCGTGGATTGAAATTTTTTCTACTAGCTTGACGGCAGCTACAGCGTCAACGTCGCTCCCTTCGCGGGAGCGTGGATTGAAATTTGATGAGCAGACCGGGTTTCTTGGTGTTCTCGATGTCGCTCTCTTCGCGGGGAGCGCGGATTGAAATTTAATATGCAGCAGTATGTCCGCAGATACGCCTTGCGTCGCTCCCTTCACGGGAGCGACACAGATAGCCGCACCACCATCCCCGATCCCCATCCCTCACAATCTTTCACCCATCCCGACCAAAACATTTGCACATGTCATGACACATGTGCTATAATAACTCCAATACCGCTATTGACAGCGCCGCACAGATTGCTGCGGCGTTTTGCCGGGAAGGAGAAAAATCAAATGAAAGCATACTTTGACAGCATCGAAAAGGAGGTTCCGGAGCAATTACAGCAGGTTTTCCTTAATCGCCGCGATACGGCTGTCATTACGATCGATATGCACGATGGACACCTGTCAACCGATCTGGACTGTCCATGTCCGTCTCCGCGAGGACGCGAGATCATCGAACCGCTCAATCATTTCATGAACGAAGCACGCTCGCTCGGTCTGCCGATCATCCATGTCCGCTCAACGCTGCGTAAGGGCGGCGCAGATGAAAAGCTGTTTCCGTCTGCGTGGCGCATGGTGTTTCCGGTTACGGTCGGTGAGATTCCCAACATCGCAGAGCACGCCATCGAAGGCACACGCTGGAACAGAATGTCCATCGACGTACACGACGAGGACTACATGGTGACGACCAAAAAGCGCCTGAGCGCGTTCTATCCGACCGATCTGGAGCTGCTGCTGCGCAACCTCGGCATCCGCCGCGTGGTGCTCACCGGCTGCATGACCGACTGCTGCGTCATCAACACCGCCTTCGATGCCGCAAACCGCGATTTCCGCGTCGTCGTGCCGCGCGACCTGACCCGCGGCTCCGAGCACCTCGAAGAGCCTGCGCTGCGCATGATCTCGCTGCATCTGGGACTTGTCGTGGATTCGGATGCGCTACTTGACGAGTGGCGCTCTCAGGACTAATGCATACCTGAAATTACATATAAACAAGAAAACAAGGTGACACAAAATGAAAATCGGCAGAACAGAGAAAATCTGGCTGGCGTCTGTGCTGTTCTTCTGGGTATTCTATAATTTCCCGGGATTTCCCCCCTACGGCAGCGAGACCGCCTGCATCATACACGGTCTGATCAGCTTTGTCGGCACGGTGCTGTCCGTGTATATCGGCTGCAAGCTGACCGAAAAGGAGTATCCTCTGATTGAGGATGAGGAACAGGACGAAACGGCTGAGAATAATACGCCTGCCGCTTCCGAAACGCAAAAAGAATCGGGCAAATAAAGGATAACAGAGAAAATGACAACACAGGGTTTACTTTCAGGCAAAACGGTATGGATCGTTTTTGCAGCATATTTTCTATTTTTGATCGCTATCGCACGCTACACCACATGGAAGGAAAAACGTGACGCTGGCAAGGTCGATCTGCAGGGCGGCCGGTTCAAGTGGCCGGTCATGGTCATGACCTATATCGCCTCCTGCATGAGCGTCTGGGTATTTTTCGCAGGCCCGGGCGCATATTACCGCTACGGACTGGGCTACTTCTTCTCGGAGATGTGCATCTACTCCATGTTCCCGATCATCTGCTACTTCACGATGACCAAGGTATGGCTGGTCAACCAGCAGAAGCACTTCACCACCCCGGCGGATTTCTTCTTCTGCCGCTACAAGTCCAAGGCGCTGACCGTTATCATCGACATTGTTTACATTATCTGCGCCGTGCCGTTTATCTCGGCGGTACTGGTAGCCGGCGGACGCGCGGCTGAGGTGGCCACCGGCGGCGCGGTATCCTCGCAGACGTTTACGCTCATTTGCGGCATTATCATGACGGTATTCGTCATGCTCGGCGGTGTAAAATCCACCGCACTGGCGGATGCTGTACAGGGTTGGTTCTTCATTCTGGCGTTGTGGGCAATTATTTTCGTAACGCTCAAGATCGTATTCAACGGCTCGATCATCGAGGCGTTCCAGACCGTCCGTGTTCAGACGCCGGACTGGTTCTCCTACCCTGGTCCGATCGGTATCTGCACCTATCCGTCGCGCGTCAGCTATCCGCTTGCGTGCGCGTTCGGCTACACGCTGCTGCTGCCGCAGGTCTTTGTGCGCTCGGGCTATTACAGCGCGGGTCTGAAGGACCAGCGTCAGATGGCTTTCCTTGCACCGTTCCTGCAGATCATTGTCTGGGGCGGCACAATGCTCATCGGTCTGGTAGCACTGGCTGCCATGCCGAATCTGACCAGCTCGGAGACCGAACTGGTTATCCCGTATATGTGCAACATCATCGCGGGCACGCACGGTCTGCTCGCGCAGATTTTGATGATCGTGTTCCTCATCGGCGTACTGGCGGTCGGTCTGTCCACCGCAAATGCGCTGCTGATGGTCATGTCCTCTATCATCTACAAGGATCTGCTCGTCGGCATCGGCCACTGCAGGTTCAAGGCCTCCGAGACCTCGGTTATCCGCGTGGTGATTCTGCTGTTCGGTACCGTAACAGTCGCCGTATCGCTCATGCACTGGGAATACGTCTACAATCTGATGATTTTCGCAGACTCCCTGGTCGAATCGCTGTTCCCGGCACTGGTATTCGGCATTTATTGCAAGTGGGCAACCCGAAAAGCCGCTATCACCTCGATTTCGGTCGGTGCGATCATCATCTGCCTGACCTTCTTCGTCTGGGATCTCGGCTATGTGTGGTACGGCACGATTGGTCTGGCGACCGCGTTCGTGCTGATGTATGTGGTCTCCAAGCTGACAAAGGATGACCCGAAGGACAGCGAGGACTTTTACGAGGCGCTTGACTCCGGTCACAGACGCTTCATGCGCATCAAAGCAAAAATCAAGTAACGGCAGGAGGGCGAAATCCCATGATACGATTTACGCTCAATGGCACACAAATTGAAGTACAGGACGGTGAAAACCGCACCCTGCTCGAATATCTCCGCAATGTAAAGTGCATGAAGGGCACAAAAGAAGCCTGCAGCACCGGTCACTGCGGCGCGTGCAGCGTACTGGTGGACGGCAGGCTGACACGCTCGTGCGTGACGCTCATGCACCGATTGGACGGCAAAGCCGTCGAGACCATCGAAAACGCACCGAACGACACCATGCTGCAGGTAATTCAGCACTCGTTTCTTGATGTCGGCGCCGTGCAGTGCGGCTTCTGCACACCGGGAATGGTAATGGCGACAAAGGCGCTGCTGCTGCACCATCCGGCTCCGACCGAGCCGGAAATCTGCGACGGACTGAAAAACAACTACTGCCGCTGCACCGGCTATGTCAAGATTATCGAGGCGGTCAAGCTGGCAGCGGCGCGGCTGCGCGGGGAAGAGCCGGATATTGACAGCTTCCGTAGCTATGAAAGCACGGTTATTGTGGTTGGTGAAAATCAGGTCGTGCCCGAAATCACCGGTTCCGCGGTCGGTAAGTCGGTCTGGGATGTGGACGGCATGGACAAGACCGGCGGCAAACTGAAATTCTGCGACGACCTCACCGCGGAGGACATCGGCGCGGATACCCTGCTGCACGGTGCATTTGTCTGGGCGCCGGCGCCGCACGCAAAGATCAACGCGGTGGACTACTCCGCCGCCGAACAGGCGGAAGGCGTGGTGCGCATCGTGACGGCGGCTGACGTGCCCGGCATGAATAAGGTCGGCACATGGACGCCGGAGCAGCCGGTCTTTTGCACGGATGAGGTGCGGTTTCTCGGTGACCATCTCGCGCTGGTTGTCGCGGATACGGCGGCGCACGCGAGAGCGGCCGCCAAGCTGGTTAAAATCGACTATGAGGAGCTGCCCGGTATCTACACCATGGCGGACGGCTACCGCAAAAACAGCTTCATCGTGCACACCGGCCGCGTCAGCGGCGATGTGGAGCAGGCAAAGCAGCGGACGGACATCGTCAAGCTCAACGTCTCCAAGGATATTGAGCCGCAGGAGCACGCCTGCATGGAGCCTGTTTCGGCCATCGGCATGGTGCAGGACGGCAAAACGATCCTCTATGCCTGCACACAGGCGCCGTTTGAAATCCGCAGTATGCTGGCAAAGATTCTGGACAAGCCGGAGGAGGATATCCGCGTTATCGTCACGCCGCTCGGCGGCGGCTTCGGTAAAAAATGCGACTCATTTCTCGAAGCACCGGCGGTTGTTGCCGCTCATGCCTGCGGCAAGCCGGTCAAGATTACGCTGACGCGCAAGGAGGATTTGATCCTCACCACCAAACGCCACGGCTACCATACGGATTACGAGATCGGCTTTACGCCGGACGGCAAGTTCCAGTATCTGGACTGCCGGATGTTCTCAGACGGCGGACCGTACGAGTGCGAAAGCTACGGCACGCTGATGACCGGCGCGCTGATGAGCGGCGGCCCGTACATCATTCCCAATGTCAAGGTGGAAGGCTCGGCGATCCGCAACAATAATCTGCAGGGCGGCGCGTTTCGCGGCTACGGCATCAATCAGGCGGCGATTTCGATTGAGACCGCGATGGATATGATGGCGGAAAAGCTGGGTATCGACCCGTTTGAACTGCGCCGGCGCAATGCCGTCTATCCGGGTGCGACCTCGGTCGGCGGTGAGGTGCTCAAATACAGCATGGGTATGATGGATACCATCAATCAATGCGAAAAAAGCCTGAAAAAAGCGCTCAAAGAGTACGAGGCCAGTATCCCAAGGGCAGCAAGGTGCTTGGATGGGGCATGGCCTCGGGATTTAAGAATGTCGGCATCGGCAAGGGTATTTTCACCGATGACGGCGCGTGCAAGCTGATTCTGCAGGGCGACGGCCGCCTGCATATGATCGTTTCCGGCACGGATATGGGACAGGGCTTCCGTACAGCCATGACGCAGATCGCGGCGGAAACGCTCGGCATGGATATCGCGGATATTTACATCACCAACGGCGACACCGAGCTGACCATCCCGACCGGCGAGTCGGTTTCCGAGCGTCAGACGCTGTGCGGCGGCCGTGCGGTATATGAGGCGTGCGTCAAGCTCAAGCAGGATTTAGACAGCCGTCCGTGGCGGCCGGGCGAGGAACGCCGCGCGGAATACTATTATGCATCCGACCCGTGCTTCGCCATCGGCGATTTTGAGGGCGCGAAAAAGCGCGGTGCAAAATACCGCAACTTTCCGGCATATGCGTATGCCACGCAGGCCGCTATCGTCGAGGTGGACAAGGAGACCGGCAAGGTTCGTCTGCTCAAAATCATCGCGGCACACGATGTCGGCCGCGCCATCAATCCGCATATCATCGAGGGACAGATGCACGGCTCCTGCTCGATGGGACAGGGCTACGCACTGACCGAGGGTTATCCGACAAGGAACGGCTATCCGGTCAAGACGCTGTACCGCCAGCTGGGTCTGCCGCGTGCCGAGGATACGCCGGATTACGAGATTATTTTAATCGAGGACCCGGAACCGCAGGGTCCGTTCGGTGCCAAGGGCATTTCCGAGGTTGCGACCGTGCCCGTCACACCGGCGATTATCAATGCCGTGTCGCGTGCCATCGGCGTGCGCATCAATAAGGTTCCTGCGTCGCCCGAGGTCGTGCTCGAGGCCATCCGCACCGGCAAGTGCGAGGTGCCGACCATGGAGCAGCAGCTTCAGGCGCTCAAGAAGGATTGCGAATGTCACCGTCCATCGGACGGTGTTCAGTAAAATTGTCATTGTTGACAATGACAGTCGAAACAGCATCACCACCCATAGCGCAAAGACCCGGAATCTTTCTTCAGAAGATTCCGGGTCTTTGCCGTTTTCACTTATTTTCCGTCTGTTTTTTTACCGCCTCTGCGATTTTGCGGTACTCCGGCACGTCCACGCCGTACTGCTCTGCCAGACGCACAACCTGATAAATCAGACCATCCACCTCGGACTGCTTGCCGGCTTCCATATCGCGCTGCATAGAGGTAGACGCAGTCGGTGCAAGTGCGTCCAGAATGCGCAGGTTGCGCTCGACCAGCTCCCCCGGCCTGTTCTCCAGTGGAATACCCATCTTGTCCGCCAGCGCAACGACCTCTTTCATCAGGCGTACAAAGCTGTCGCGCACCTCGCCCGGATGCTGCATTTCCGCAGCTTTCGCGTGATAATACTGTCCGCAGGCCGCATTCGGCGACACATACGCAAATTTGAGCAGCGTGTCGCGCTCGACATACGGAGAATAAACCGGGTCGATTCCGGCGTTTTTGAGGTCAGTCTCGACCTGCTGCAGCACCGGATGATCGGTCTTGTGGCTCGGCAGTCCGTACACGATACGGCAGATCGCACCGTGCTTCTGAATGACGCCCGGCGCAATCCTGTTGGCCGAAATGTAGATGCAGCCGTCCGTGACGAGCAGCTCAGGCAGCTCCGCCTGCAGGGCACGGCCCGTGCCGTAGATGTTGAGCACCGGAATAACTACCGCGTCCCTGCCTGCTGCCTTGCGGATGAACGGCACGGTATCCGCAAGAGAGTATCCCTTGACACACACGAAAATCACATCCGGCGCGGGAGCGCCCTGCTCCCTCGCGGCAAGAAAGCCGTCCATGTCGATTGCCTTGACTGGAATGCTCTCGCGCTCATTTTCTCCGGATACAAGCGTCAAGCCGTGCTCCTGCAGGACCGCAAGATGCTTTCCGCGTGCAATAAGCGTGGTATCCGCACCGGATTTGCTCAAATACGCGCCTACCGGTCCGCCAACGCCACCGGCACCGATAATCATATAACGCAGCTTCATCCTCTGTTCCTCCGATTGCTTTTTCTGCATTATAGCACAAAATCGGCAATGTATCCACAAGTCTGTGGATATCTCTGTGAAGCGCGTGATTCTCCGCTTCTGTCATTGCATCTGTTCCCTTTTCACGATATAATGATTTTATATATTCTCACCCGTCTAATTTGTTCGACAAAATTCGACAGCCTGCAAGGAGGTCATTGCACATGGCTGGCAACCCCAAAAAGAAAAGCACCGGCATCGTCAACGCCGCCATTGGCGCGCTGGCAGTCGTGCTGGCTATATTGATTGTCTGGATGATGAACCTCGTTTCCGGTATTCAGGGCACCGCGCGTATCATCAACTACGCCGGACTCGTGCGCGGCAAGACCCAGCGTATCGTCAAGCTGGAAATCTCCGGTCAGCCGCAGGACGGCATGATCGCAGATATTGACGCGTTTATCGACGGACTGCGCTTCGGCAGCGACGAGCTCAGCCTCGTGCGGCTGAACGATGACGCCTTCCAAAGCAAAATGCAGGAGCTGGATGACTATTTTCAAGCACTCAAGCAGGAGATCGGCCGCGTGCGCGCAGTCGGCTCAAATAACACGGACATCATTCCCATCAGCGAAACCTTTTTCGGCATCTGCGACGACGCGACCGGTCTGGCAGAGGCGTACTCACAGCGCAAGGCAACCTCGCTTTCCGCTCTGGAGAAGTACATCACAGCGGATATCGTTGTGCTCATGCTGCTGATCGGCTACCAGCTGTTTCAGGCGCTGCGCACGGCTGCGATGAACCGCGCTCTGCAGCATAAGGTCTATCTGGATGCCGCGACCGGTCTCCCCAACAAGAACAGGTGCGAGGAGCTGCTCGACGATCCGACGCCGCCTGCACCCGAAACCGGTGTGTGCAGCTTTGACCTGAATAATCTGCGCCGCATCAACAACAGCATGGGCCATGAGACCGGTGACGCATACATCCGACGGTTTGCGGTCGCGCTGCGTGCGGCCATGCCCGAGGAGCATTTTGTTGGCCGCACAGGCGGCGATGAGTTTCTCGCGGTAACGCACGGACTGGATGCCGATGCGCTGCAGAAATTGCTCTCCCATGTCCGTAAACAGCTCGCGGAGGAGTCCCAACACCACCCGGATATGCCGCTCAGCTATGCAGTCGGCTTTGCGCTTGCATCGGACAACCCGGACAGCAATATGCGCGATCTGTTTGACTTTGCGGACAAAAACATGTACATCAACAAAAACCACGTCAAGCGCGAGGAAGCCGCCGCCGAAAAGCGGCTGGATTTTCAGCTGTTGAAGCAGGTCAACCGCCTGCACCGCAGCTTTTCCGACTGCCTGTACTGCGATGCGCGTCTGGACACCTACCGCACTATCCGCGCGTGCGAAAACTTTTTTCTGGCATCGGACGGCAGCTACACCGGCGCCGTTGAGCAGATTGCCGAGGAACAGGCTGCTAAAAGCGAGCGCAGCCGCGTCCGTTCTGCGCTGCAGCTTGACGTGCTGCAGCGCGACCTGCACAGCGCAGAGGATACCCTCGAACTGCAGTACAACGCGGCCGAGGAAAGCCGCTACAGCCGTTTGACCGTTCTTCCGATTGACTGGGACAAAAACGGCAGGCTGCATCATTTCATCCTCGCATTCGAGACCATTCGGCTGAACGCCGACCAAGCCATCGACCCGAAGGAGCAGCTGACGCTGTACTACGAGCAGCTAAAGCAGTCTATCCTTGAGAACGACAGCTATGTGGACGCGCTGCTCGATATGGCAGGCACAATCTACACGGTAAACCTCACGCGCGACACCCTCGAGCGCAACATTTCACCTGCCGGCAAGAGCGATTCGGACCGGGCGCTGTTCCTCGACTACCCGCTTCCCTGCGCCTACCGCGACTACTGCGACGAGTACCGCAAGCGCGTCACACCGGCAACACTCGGCAGCTACCGCACGGCAGATACCAGTGCCCGTCTGCTCAAGCGCTTTGCCGCCGGTGAAAAACACATCACGGTGGAGTACTGCGTGCAGGAGGATGACGGCGCTATCCGCTGGGTACAGAAAACCGTGCTGATGACACAGACCACCGTGTTTGATCCGGAAATCAATGCCGAAACACCGATGGTCACGGCGATTATCCTGCTGCAGGATACCTCGCAGATGCACGCCCGCGACGAGCAGGAGAACGCCCGTCTGCAGGCCGCCTCGATGAAATGCGCATTGCGAACCGCACCAAAACCGAATTTCTCTCGCGCATGAGTCACGATATCCGCACACCGCTCAACGGCATTATCGGTCTGCTGCAGGTGGACGAAACCCACTTTGATGACAAGGCGCTGCTGCTGGAAAATCACAAAAAAATGCAGATTTCCGCCAATCACCTGCTGTCGCTCATCAACGATGTGCTGCAGATGAGCAAGCTGGAGGAGGGCACGACAGTCCTCACGCATGAGCGCATCAGTCTGGTGGAGCTGACCCGCGATATCATTACCATTATCGTCGGCCGCGCCGAAGAAGCCGGCATTGAGTGGGAGTACGAAAAGGACAAATGCATCATTCCGTACCCGTATATTTACGGCAGTCCGCTGCATCTGCGGCAGATTTTCCTCAATATTTACAGCAACTGCATTAAATACAACCGTCCCGGCGGTAAAATCACCACCCGTACGGACTCGCTCGGTGAACAGGACGGCAAATGCATCTACCGCTGGACGATTTCGGATACGGGTATCGGCATGAGTCCGGACTTTGTTGACCATATTTTTGAACCGTTCACGCAGGAAAAGCAGGACGCGCGCAGCTATTATCACGGCACCGGTCTCGGCATGACCATCACCAAGGAGCTTGTCGACCGGATGGGCGGCTCGATTGCGGTCACGAGTCAGCTTGGCGTCGGCTCCACCTTCGTGATCACCCTGCCGTTTGAAATTGCACCGTCTCCCGAGCAGACACCGGACGCACATGCCGCGCCGGATATCAGCATTGCAGGCTGCAGGCTGCTGCTCGTCGAGGACAATGCCCTCAACGCCGAAATCGCACAGATCCTGCTGACCGACGAGGGAGCAACCGTAACCGTCGTCACGGACGGCAAACAGGCTGTGGAAATCGTGCAGAACAATCCGCCGGACACCTTCGACGCGGTTCTCATGGATATAATGATGCCTGTGATGAACGGCATTGACGCTGCGAAGACCATTCGCTCGCTCAACCGCCCGGACGCGAAAACGCTGCCCATCATCGCCATGACCGCAAATGCCTTTTACGAGGATGCACAGAAGTGCCTCGCCGCAGGCATGAATGCCCATCTGGCAAAGCCGCTGCAGATAAAGAAGGTCAAGCAGACGATTGCCGAATGGGTGAAAAATAACCGATCTGCAAAAAAGGACGCGTAAAGCGTCCTCAGTCTGTCGAAAAGTCATATAGTCAGCATTTTTCAGCATTTCGCGCGGCAGCGCGCATGAAATAGCATTTGCTCTGCAAATGCTCAAAAAAGGGGAGCATGTATCACCCTTTTTAAACTTCTGGAGGGAGAAAGTTTCTGTATAGGAACTTTCGGACGACTTTGGAACGGCCCACGGTCCGTTCCTGCTTGTCGGCGAAACTGTAGTTTCGCGACAGCCTCAAAGGACGCGTAAAGCGTCCTTTTTCATTCTACTTTCATTCTACGGCTAACGCATCCTCGCTGATTACCGCCCGAATCCCCCATGACGGCACCTTATCCGGATAGGCTTCGCCTTCGAGCATGACGAATGCCGCATCGTACTTCGGACGTTTTTTCGGGTAAATGCCGAGTCCGTCCGTGAAGTACAGCAGGCCGCGCAGATGGCGGAACGCGCCTTCGGCGTTTAAGCGGTCAACGTGCTCGAAAACCGGACGAAAATCGGTCGCAGACTGACCGATCAGTTCAAAATGCTCCATATATTCCGCGAGTTCCCGCGCATTTGTCACCTTTTTGTCCGAGCGCAGCTGATCGTCGCACTGCAGAATACGCAGGTTGAAATGCCGGAAAAAGCTGGTGTTCTCCTGCAAAAGCTCATAGGTGCGGCTGAGGAACGCGCGCACGAGTTCACCGGAGGTGGACATCGAGGTATCGATAGCGATGACGAAATCCTCGATTTTCCGCACCTCCCGCGTTTCTAACGGCTCGATAAGCGGCATATTTCCGAAATGACGCAACCCGTAGGCGTAGTAGCCGTAGTCGAACGAATCCGCATCCACCGAGACCTCCTCCCGCAGAGCGGCAAACCGGCGCAGGAACGCGCGGAAATCAGTCGTTTTGCGGGTGGAAACGGCAAGCTGCTCCCGCACAGCCTGACCGCCTTCCGCCTTGTTCGCGAAAACCGTCTCCATCGCGGTCTGCGTGCGCTCGGCCTGCTGCTGCCAGCGGCGCTCCTGCTGATCGTCGTCCTCCTTGTACCACAGCGTGTGCTCGTCTGTCGCAAACACGCGCGTGAGCGTGGCACAGTCGTACGAATTCAGCCGCGTGCGGCGAAAGTGGCGATAGACCGCCTCAGCCGTCAGGACCGGCAGCTCGTCCTGCAGTTCGCGGTAGATATTCTGCCGCCGAACTGACACCTTTTCCGCCTGCAGGCAGCGGTAATCCAGTGAATCCAGCATGCTTTCGACCGCAATATCGCACGAAAGATCCCACAAGTCGGCATCGCGTCCGCGTGTCTTGCCGGGATGGCGCAGCAGACAGTGGAACAGCGTGTGCAGATAGGCGCGGTTGACGTTCGCGCGGGAGCGCTCGTACTGCTGCGCCAGCCAGGCACCGCTGAAAAACAGCACGCGCGTGTCGGTAGCGAGCGTGGGTGTATCGTAACCGTCTGCCGCAGGCAGCGCCGCCAGCGCGGAATCGAGGAACGGCAGGTTCATGTACAGTTCGGTGCGGGCGGAAAACAGGATTTCGCGCCCGATAGAAGTCCAGCGGGAGGACTGCGACATAGAAAACATCACCTCACAGGTTCATCTTGCATCGTAGGGCGGGGTGCGCTACGGATTTATTGATAACTTCTATATATTTATATCATAATTCAAACGATTTGGCGCGTCCCTTGGACTGCGTTTTGCCGGCGGCTGACAGCAGAACGGACAGCGCTGCCGTCTGCTCTGCTTCGCGGGCAGACGTGCACGCGGCATCCACATCGGCGGCAGAGAGCACACCGAGCGACAGCAGGAAGGTCAAGGCAGCGGTCTCGCCTGCCTTGGCGCAGGACTGCGCCAGATTGCCGCCGTGTGTGCGTAAAACCGCGAGATATTCCGCTTTTGCGGCATCCGAGAGCACAAACGGTACGGCAAGCCGCCGCACGGCTACGCGTGCCGCGACCGAAAAATCGTGCCGCTCGAGCAGTTCGCTCAGGGCAGCATCATACTGCCGAAAATTCAGCACACCGCCGTCAAAGCACTGGCGGTAGCTGTATCCTGCACCGTGAATGCGCCGCTGAAAAATATGCGCCGGACTGAGATCCTCCAGTTCCTCGACGTACTCGGGGAACAGCAGCCGCGCGTGCTCATCAAACCGCACATCGAGTTCTCCGGCGTACTCGCCGAGCAGCTGGCAGGCAGGTCGGCGCGGGCGGTGCGGCGTGCAGGATGACTTCGCGCAGGCTCATGCAGTTCATCAGCGCACCACCGCCGAACTCGCTCACCGATCCGGTCAGTTCGATACGTTCGAGACTGCGGCAGTTGTAAAACGCGTAGCTTCCGACGCTTTTCGCGTCCTTTGGGAGCGTAACCGTGCGGATAGCCGCCGCATTGTGCTTCGGCTCCGTGCCGCCGCAGGTGATACGGACAGCGAACGTGTCCTTGCCTGTCAGATCGGGGGCCCGCTCGCTGAGTACATACGCGCCGACCTCGGTAACAGGCACACCGTCTATCTCATCCGGCAGACGCACAATATCGTCCTGCGTTTCGCACCGCAAAAGCGCAATGCCGCCGCTCGCACTCCGCGAACAGGTCAGCCGCAGTTCGTTTTCGCCCTCGATCACCCGCATTTGCACTCATGTCCTTTCTGCTTTTTCATTCTGCTACCCATTATAGCACAGTGTGCAGAAAAAGACGATACTGCGGCCTTCATTCTCATGATAATAATTTATATCAGAAATAATATATTGTTTTTCGCAAATTACGCTTGACAATCCTCTGTTTTGCGAATATACTGTGACCATACCAAGTAAACCAACACAAACCAATGACGAAGACGAGTAGCAGGGAGACCAAACCTCCAAGAGAGCCGCAGGCGGTGTGATTGCGGCAGGCAAGGACCGTGTGAATGGACTTCAGCAGGGCAAGGCGAACGGCTTCGGCCAAGTAACTGCGACGGGGACTCCGCCCGTTATCAGGGGAGCGCGCATTGTTTGATGTGTGAGCAGAGTGGACGCAGTTTGCGTCAATCTGGGTGGTACCGCAAGAGCGTATTCGCTCCTGTCCCAAGAGAAATCTGGGACAGGAGTTTTTTATTTTGTAAAACCGAGTTGAGAGTGGTGAATGAAGATATTCACCATCTCTCCACTCTATCTGAAATTTGCAAAGGAGCAATCACCATGGCTAAGATCCCCCACAGACTTTATTTGACCGAAGACCAGATGCCCAAGCAGTGGTACAACCTGCGGGCGGACATGAAGGAAAAGCCGGACCCGCTGATTCATCCGGGCACGCATCAGCCGCTGCCGGAAGAAGCGCTGTACCCCATCTTCTGCCAAAAGCTGGCGCACCAGGAGCTGGACAACGACACCCGCTACATTGATATTCCCGAGCCGGTGCTCGATATGTATAAGCTGTACCGTCCGTCTCCGCTGTGCCGCGCGTACAATCTGGAGAAAGCGCTGGACACCCCGGCTAAGATTTACTACAAGTTTGAGGGTAACAACACCTCCGGCAGCCACAAGCTGAATTCCGCGATCGCGCAGGCGTACTATGCCAAGGAGCAGGGTCTCAAGGGTCTTACCACCGAAACCGGTGCCGGTCAGTGGGGTACTGCACTCTCCGAGGCATGCGCATATTTCGGACTGGATTTGAAGGTATTCATGGTTAAGGTCTCCTACGAGCAGAAGCCGTTCCGCAAGGCCATCATGCAAACCTTTGACGCAAATGTAACGCCGTCTCCGTCCAATACGACCGAGGCAGGCCGCGCTATTCTGGCACACGATCCGACCACCGGCGGCTCACTCGGCTGTGCGATTTCTGAGGCCGTTGAAGTGGCTACTACACACGAGGGCTACCGCTATGTACTCGGCTCCGTGCTCAATCAGGTGTTGCTGCACCAGTCCATCATCGGTCTGGAGAGCAAGCAGGCTATGGAGATGCTCGACGAGTATCCGGATATCGTGATCGGCTGTGCCGGCGGCGGCTCCAACCTCGGCGGCCTGATCTCCCCGTTCATGCAGGATAAACTGCTCGGCAAGGCTGACCCGCGCATCATTGCGGTTGAGCCTGCGTCCTGCCCGTCCTTCACGCGCGGCAAGTACGTTTACGATTTCTGCGATACCGGCCACGTTACGCCGCTGGCCCGCATGTACACGCTCGGCAACGGCTTCATGCCCGCGCCCAACCACGCAGGCGGCCTGCGCTACCACGGCATGAGCCCGATCCTCTCCAAGCTGTACCACGACGGTTATATGGAGGCGGTTTCGGTCAAGCAGACCGATGTATTCGACGCAGCGGTTCAGTTTGCCAAGGTGGAGACCATTCTTCCGGCGCCGGAGTCCAGCCACGCCATCCGCGCCGCAATCGACGAAGCGCTCAAGTGCAAGGAGACCGGCGAAGCTAAGACCATCCTGTTCGGTCTGACCGGTACCGGCTACTTTGATATGGCAGCATACGAGGCATATCATAACGGCACCATGCGCAACCACGTTCCCACCGATGAAGAGCTGCAGGTCGGCTTCGATACCATTCCGCCGCAGGAATAAAACGCAATATAAGGTATATGGCAGACCTCCAACTTCTCTGCTGTATATAGCCGCCTGTTCCCCCACAGGCGGCTTTGTTTGCCGAAAACAGGTTTCCGAAAAAACTTTCAAAAAATCTGAAAATAATTGTTGACATTAGGTCCCACCCATGATATTATAATAAGGCAGTCAGCGAGAGCGACAAAGCGAAACGCCGACAGCAAAAGAAAATAGATCGTGTATGCGCCAGTAGCTCAGCTGGATAGAGTGTTTGGCTACGAACCAAAAGGTCGGGGGTTCGAATCCCTTCTGGCGTACCAGATCAACCGGTTATTTCGTTTGAAATAACCGGTTTTTCTTATTTTCTGATACATTTAAGGCAACGCCGCAATACCATGACCGGTATGGCAGATGATTTTGAACACTGTAATTTATCCAAATGAATCGTTTCTTCTTTACAAACCTAAAAAAGAGATGGCTGAAGCATTTTTTGCTTCCATCATCTCTTTTTCTTTATGTAACTTCTCGTATATCGTGTTGTGCTTGACACCTGCACGTTCTTTGACACCAATCACATCTTCGGCGTACTCACCGAAGATTTTGCGGTTGTCGATCTCGTAACCCTGTCGAATTTTTCTATATTCTTCAAATGTACCTTGGCTACGGATCCACATTTCAATGCCTGTACCAAATATCTCAGCAGAAACATCCCATCCTCCATCCGAAGACGTTTTGACCTCAGTCGTTCCCCTTTTCGGAGCTGTCGCCGGTCTCTGGTCTGCACCAGATCAGGAAGTAAGGGAACGGCAGAAGTTCAAAAAGGAAAGAAAAATAAAAGGACGTACCATGAAAGTACGCCCCTTCCCTTATTCTGCTTCCTGCAGATAATATCCGATGCCTCGCTCGGAGATCAGCTCGGCCTTCGAGCCGACCGCACGCAGCTTGCGGCGCACAAGTGTCAAATAAACCTCGATGTTATTGTAGGTCGCGTCCCTGCCTGCTCCCCAGACCTTCTGGTGCAGCATTTCACGCGGCAGCACCTGTCCCGGTTCCCGCAGGAACATCTCTACAAGCTGCAGCTCCTTGCCGGACAGACGGACTTCGCCGTCATTGCTCGACAGCACACAACGGCCGCGGTCGAGCGTCAGATCGCCGGCGGTCAGGATTTCACTCTGCATCATTCTTGGCCGACGTGCCAGTGCATTGACATGCGCCAGAATCTCATCGCTCTGGCACGGACGCATGAGTACATTGTCCGCACCCGCATTCAGAATACGGATACGCGCCCGCGCGGTCGTGTGACCTGCCATGACGAGCAACGGTGTCATATCACCGCTTTCGCGCAGGGAGTGCACCGCGTCGATGGTCTTCTCATCCAGCTTAGTGGCATTGTACACGATTACATCATATATATTCTCCGAAATATCAAGCGTGTCGCTCTCCGGCTGCTGATCATACAGAATATGTTCATGCTTGAAAGTGGCGAACAGGCGCTCGTCCTGCTCTGCATTGATTAACAAAATACGCATGAGAACATCTCCTCCTATCGGTGTAACCATTGTGCCGAACTTGTGTGGATTTTTTGTGTATAGCTTATGGATAAATTGTTAAATTGATTCTTTTTCATCAAGCTGCCGTCAAGCGATGCGGCAACCGATTTTCAACATTCACGGAATATAAAAAGGGAGAAAACAGCGTTTTCTCCCTTTTTCACAATTTACAGAACGATAAGCTGCTTGGGTGCATCGGTCAGATCGATGCAGCCGTCCTCGATGACATACAGCATATCCTCAATACGCACGCCGAACCTGCCCGGCAAATAAATTCCCGGCTCTGCGGTGACGATACTGCCTGCCGGCAGCGGCGCTTCTCCGCGCGGAGAGGCAACCGGAGCCTCGTGGATCTCCAGTCCTACACCGTGGCCGAAGCCGTGACCGAAGGCATCACCGTAGCCTGCCGCCTCGATAATCTTACGGCCTGCCGCATCGACGTCCCGACCGGTCACACCGGCCTTGCAGGCGGCAATGCCTGCAAGCTGTGCGTTCAGCACCGTGTCGTACACGGTCTGCATCTCGTCGGTGACATGACCGACCGCGACCGTGCGCGTCATATCCGAGCAGTAGCCGTCGTAAATGCAGCCGAAGTCCATCGTCACGAAATCGCCCGCTTCGATGGTCTTTTCACCCGGTACGCCATGCGGCTTGGAGCTGTTCGCGCCCGAAACGACGATCGGGTCAAACGACATGTTCTCCGCACCGTAGTGCAGCATGAGGTAGGTCAGCCGTGCCGCGATCTCCTTCTCGGTCACGCCGACCTTGATGTCGTTCAGCACCTCCTCAAGCGCCTGCTCGGCGATTCGCTGTGCCGCAACGATCTTCTCAACCTCGTCCTCTTCCTTGCACATGCGCAGCTGCTCCACACCATCCTCGAGACGGACAGCTGTCGCGTGCAGCGCCGTGCCCCAGGACATGAACTCCGCATAGGTAAGCGTTTTGTCCTCGAGAGCGACCTTTTTTGCGCCGTCCTCGTCGAGCAGCTCATTGATGAGCGCAGAATAACTCTGCCCCGCCTTGATCTCGCGCACCTCAAAATCCTTGATGGCCGCGTGTGCCGCTTCGACATAACGGAAATCCGTGAAGAATACCGCCTGTTTAGCCGACAGGTACACCGCGCCTGCCGTCGAGTGAAAGCCCGTAGCGTAGCGGCGGCTGATCTCGCTGGTCAGCACCAGCGCATCATACGGCTGCTCGAGCAGCATGGCACGCAGTTCGTTTCTTTTCATAGTAATCGCCTCTTAAATATTAGCCGATGATGGATTTTACCGCATCTACGGCGAGCAGATAGCTGTGCTTGCCAAAGCCTGCAATGACGCCCGCACACACCGGTCCGATGACCGACTTGTGGCGGAATTCCTCGCGCGCGTGCACATTGGACATATGTACCTCCACGCAGGGCAGGCGCACAGCCGCAATCGCATCGCGGATGGCGTAGCTGTAGTGCGTGTACGCACCGGCGTTCATAATGATCGCATCGCAGTCCTCACGAGCCGCGTGAATGCGGTCGATCAGCGCACCCTCGGAGTTGGACTGGAATACCGCGCATTCCATCCCCAGCCGTTCGCACTTCTGTACAACCTCCGCGTTGATGGATGCCAGCGTGTCCGAACCATAAATGCCCGGTTCGCGCTGACCGGTCAGGTTCAGGTTAGGACCGTGGATCAATAATACCTTTTTCATACGTTTATACCCCTTTGCATAGTTCTACAAAGCGTCTCTGTAGGGCAAATGTCCTACTTTTTACTTTTCTGCCTGAGCCATAAAGCACTGCTTCATGGCGAGTGCGTCCTCCGCCTGCGTTCCGGCGGATTCGCAGATAAACGTCGGTGCGTAGCCGCGTGCGGCGGTTTCCTCCGCGACCGGCGTGAAATCCGGACCGTATACCGTATCCGCGAACGTCAAATGGCGCACCTCGCCCTTATCGTTATACTCGATATGAGAGAAGTGGGCGTGCAGTTTAGCCGTGCGCTCGTGACCGATGGTATTTTCCATCAGATCGAACAGCGCTCTCACTTCCTCTCGGGTGTTCATATGGCCGCCCGTGCGGCAGTTGAGATGACCGAAGTCGATGCACGGCAGCAGGCGGTCATCGGCAGCCACCAGCTCGCAGACCTCCTCGGCGGTGCCGAGCACGCTCTTTTTGCCCATGGTTTCCAGACAGACCGTGCAGCCGGTCAGGTGGGCCTCATCCAGCGCACGCAGAATATTTTTTACGTTTTCGTGCGAGTTGCGCATAGCGCGGTCACGGGTCAGCTTGCCCTGACCGCCGCAGTGCACGACCATGCGTGTTGCGCCAAGCGGCACAGCCAGCCGCGCGGTCTCCAGCACATAGCCGACGTTTTTCTCCATGCGCTCACTCTCCTCGGACGAGAGATTGATGAAATACGGCGCATGAATGCTCATCTGAATGCCGTGCTGCTCAGCTGCCGCACCGATTTTGAGTGCGGTCTCCTCGCCGCAGCGTACGCCGCGTCCGCACTGATACTCAAACGCGGTCAGTCCCATCTGTGCGAGCCATGCAGGCGCATCCTCGCTTTTCTTGAAGCCTGCGGCGGCAAACGACTCCGAGTTGCCCGCAGGACCGAATTTCGGCTCAGCCATGATGTGCTCTCGCCTCCATTCTGCGCCGTCCGCGCACGATAAAACCGCGCTCAAGCTGATAGCGCACATTGATCCAGAAGAACCGACGGTCGAGCGTTTCGACATAGCAGGTCAGCGCGCCCGCGCGGTTGCCGCCGAACACGTCGGTGAAAATCTGGTCGCCGATGACGGCAATCTCGCGCATGGACAGGCCAAGCCGGTTTGCCGCCTTGCGGAAGCCGCGCGAAAACGGCTTTCCGGCATGGCTGATATAGCCCACACCGAGCGGCTCGCAGAACTTCCCTACCCGCTCGGGATGGTTGTTGGAGAACACCAGCACAGCAATGCCGGCATCCTTCAGCCGATCGACAAAGAGGTGCAGCGTATCGGGCGGCAAAGCAGCCTTGTGGGACGCCATTGTGCCGTCCAGATCGACCAGCACGCCGCGTACGCCGTGGGCAGTCAGCACCTCCGGCGTAATATCGTAAATCGAATCAAATACATAATCGGGAATCAGTTTGCTCATTCATACACTCCTGTTAATACCCGTATTCTAATTTAGCGTAATGCTACATATAGTGTAATGGAATTTATTCAAAAAGTCCAGAAAAGAAGCTGTTGCAAAACTACAGTTTTGCCGACAGGAGGAACGGACCGCGGGCCGTTCCAACGTATTTCTATCATCAAGGAGTTGACGATTATGGTCTACACGAAAAATCTTATTCTGGTATGCACCGGACGCGACACAACGAAAGCCGCTTCGCTCGGCATGCCGGTTTTGCAGCTTTGCCTTGGTATTTCACCGTCCGGAGCGCTGCAGCGGCTCAAGGTGTCCGCGGTGCAGCGGCACTGCCTGCTCGGCGTGACCGACCCGCCGCAGGCTATCAACTTCTGCAGCGCAGAGCGCATTGCCGCCGATCTGGTTTTCGAAGCGCGGCGTACGGAAGCGCCCGGCGTGTTCGCGGATTTTGAACACGACACGCCGCTGAACCGCCGCCTGCTGGCCGCATTCGACGAAGCACTGTACGATGCGGATATTCCGCTGTATGTGCCGCTCGAGTGCGGACGCACGCTGTCGCACGCGATACTCACGGTCTCCACTGCGATTTCGGGCGGCAGTCTGACCGAGTACATTTCCTCCCTGCAGGCATTTACGGCGCGGCGCGAATTGCCGCATTTCTGCAGCCGGTTTCGCAGGATTTCACCCTGCCGTCACCCACGCCGAACGGCGTTTCGCTCAGTGCCGCAGCAAGAGCCGCGCTGCTCGCGCAGACCGGCGCACAGCCGTTCTTTTCGCGCGAACTGTGCGCGAAATACTTCACCTACATGAATGCAGACGGACAGGCACACTTTGTCCTGTACGACGATGATTCCACGCTGGCAGCCAAGCTGGCGCAGCTGGCAGGCTGCGGCGTGCAGAACGTGTTCGCGCTGTTTCCGGATGCGGCAGGACTGCTGAAGCCGCAGGCGTAAGGCAACACTGCACAATTAAGACTGCGGCGCTTTGCGGAAATTTTGTGCCCTGACTTTATAGCGGTCCCTTGCGCAGGCTCCGGTCGCGCTGCCGCTGATTCTACGGTAATACATCAAGTATTACCGCAAAACCGCGCCTCGTCAGTGCACAAAATCCACTCGCAAATCGCTCTTGTTTAATCATGCAGTATTGCCTTAATCCGTCGTAATATGCGCGGTCGTGGCGCGTACCAGCTTGATGAGATCCGCCGGTGCACATTCGATCTGGAAGCCGATCTTGCCCGCAGAGACCATCACGGTCGGGACATTGTTCACGCTCTCGTCAAACACGGTCGGGAACGCCTTCTTCATGCCCACTGGCGAGCAGCCGCCGCGTACATATCCTGTAAGGCCCAACAGTTCCTTGACATGCACCATCTCGACCGACTTTTCGCCTGCCGCCTTGGCTGCTTTTTTCAGGTCAAGCTCCTTTGCGACCGGAATAACGAATACATGAAAGCCGCCCGATTTGCCTCGTGCAACCAGCGTCTTGAAGACCTGATCGGGGTTCTGACCGAGCAGTTCCGCAACCGAAACACCGTCTACGGCGTCCTTGCCGTGCGGGTATTCGTGCGGCTTATAGGCGATCTTGTGCTGCTCGAGCACACGCATTACATTTGTTTTATCCGAAGCCATATTGTTCGCTCCTATCTGCAATTTATACAAATATTATAGACTTCACTTGTGCGATATGCAAGGGAATATCGGAATTGAAAATTGAGAATGAAGAATGGAAAATTATCGCGGCGGTTGAATCAATACGTCGTTTGTAAATTCATTTGCACACGCATACCCGCAGGGGCGAACCGTGTTCGCCCAAGTCATCGTTAAATGGGTGCGGGAGCACACTGTGCTCCCCTACGGGGTAGACTGTACAGACATTGGACAACTGCGGTACCCATTTTGCCCGCCATTCATTCTCCATCCTCCATTATCCATTCTCAATTCAAAAAGGGAACCGATTTCGGTTCCCTTTTTGCTTACTGCTGCGGATTTTTCTTATGGAAGTTAAACTTCGGCAGCTTGATTTTCTTAAACAGGCCGGAAAGGCGGGAAGCGACGCTGTCGGTCAGCGAATAGTAAACCGGAGTGATGAACAGCGTTGCAATGGTGGAGATAACCATACCGGTCATCATGACAACACCCATCGGCTTCATCATCTCAGAGCCTTCGCCGCTCGAGCATACCATCGGCACAAGGCCGAGGATAGTGGTCATAGCGGTCATCAGCACCGGACGGACACGGCGCGGACATGCGTTCAGGATAGCCGTATTCTTATCCTCACCGCGCTGACGGCGCTGCAGGGTATAGTCGATCAGCACGATAGACGAGTTGACGACTGTACCGGCCAGAATGATAACACCGAGCAGTGCGACCATGGAAACATGATTTCCGGTCGGCCACAGCAGGATCATCGAGCCAAGCAGACCGATCGGCAGGATCAGCATGATTGCAATCGGCAGCGAGAACGAGTTGAACTGCGTTGCCAGAATGAAATATACCAGCAGGATTGCCACCGCAAGGGCCAGCATCAGCGTGCCGGTGGTCTCCGCGATCTGTGAAGCAGCGGTATCGCCTTCGCCGACCTCTACGCCGTCCGGCAGCTCGTACTTGGCAACAATGTCGTCAACGGCTGCCTTAATGGCATTGCTGTCACCGGATTCGCTTTCACCGGTGATGGTTACGGTCTCCTTCTGGTTCTTGCGCACGATGGACTGCGGACTGAGCTCGGTGTAGACATCCGCCACCATGGACAGCGGTACGGTGCCGCCGGTCATGGTCGGAATCTGCATGGAGCGCAGTGCGTCCAGACTGGTTGCTACATCCTCGTCGCCGGCAACGGTAACGTCGTATTCCTCACCGTTCATGCGGAGCGTGGTTGCGGTCGAGCCGGTCAGCTCACCACGAACCAGACCGCCAATGGTGGCCGCATTCAGACCGAAGCGAGACGCATTCTCGCGGTTGATCTTAACGGCAACACGCGGGGTCTGCTCGCCTGCCGAGGACTCAACATTGATGGCATCCGGCAGGGCGCTGATCTGGTTTGCCAGATCGTCTGCCGTCTCAGCCAGCTGGTCGTAGTCATCGCCGGTCAGCTCAACGCTGATGTCCGAATCCGTGGACATCGACATGGTGCTGCTGGTCGAAACCGTCAGTTCACAGCCTGCAATATCCTGCAGGTCATGGCGCAGCTGCTTGGCGATATCCGCTGACGAGCGGTCACGCTGATCGAGATCTACCAGCGAAATTGTAACGCTTGCGCCCGAGGACGAGGACATAATCGAGGTCGAAGAACCGGTCGAGTAGTAGATCTGCTCCAGCTCCGGGATGGTATCAACTGCGATGGCCGCAATGCGGTCCTCGATGGCAGCAGTGTCCTCCATAGTCGAACCGTTCGGCATGGAAACCGTAACACTCACCTGACCCTCATCCATCTCCGGGATGAGCTCCATGCCCGCCTGGCTGACGCTGAGCACGCTGACAATACAGATGACAACGGTCAGCGCGATTCCTGCCCAGCGGTGGGTGATCAGGAAATTCAGCGAACTGCGGTATACACGCGAGAGCGGCTTTTCGGTGATCGGCGTTGCGCCCGATCCCTGCGGCTTGACACTCTTCTGCTTGGTGCTGCCGAGCAGGAAGTAGCACAGCAGCGGCACGAGCGTGACGGAAATGATCAGCGAGCTGAGCAGCAGCGCTACGATGGTGATACAGAATTCCTTGAACATCATGCCGGCCATGCCGCCGGAAAGTGCGATCGGCAGGAATACGGCGACCGTGGTCAGCGTGGAGGCGATAACTGCACCGATGACCTCGCCGGTGCCCTTGGTGCAGGCCTCCATACGGTCGTAGCCGTCCGCTCGATAGGTAAAGATGTTCTCCAGAACAACGATGGAGTTATCCACGATCATACCTACACCGAGCGTGATACCGCCGAGCGACATCATGTTCAGCGTAATGCCCAGCACGTTCATAATCAGGAACGTAAACAGGATACAGCACGGCATCGCGATGGTAACAGCCATGGTCGCGCCGAAGTCGCGCAGGAAAAGGAACAGCACGATCGCGGCGAACAGCACGCCCATCCAGATGTTCTGAATAGCGTTATCAACCGTCATGTTGATATAGTCGGACTGATCCATAACGATATTCCACTGCAGGGAATCGTTACTCTTAAGCAGGGAGTCAAACTCAGCCTTTGCCAGCTCGGCGATCTGCACGGTGTTCGAACCGGACTGCTTGTTGACCGACAGGATGATACATTCCTCACCGTCAACCTTGGAGATGGCGTCCTGATCCTTCGGCTGCATGGAAACATCCGCAATCTGGCTCAGACGGACCGTGCCGCCTGCCGGAAGCGAGATCAGAGCGTTCTTAACATCATCAATGGACGAATACTCGCCGTCCGTGCGGACAGCCAGCGTCTGCGAACCGTTATCCAGATCGCCGCCCGGAATGGCGATGTTGTCCGCGCCGAGCTGCTGACCGATGGACGAAATGGTCAGGTTGTAGCCCTTCAGGCGGGAGGCGTCCGTGTGGACTGCGATCTCCTGCTCGTAGCCGCCCGAAATATCAACAGACGCTACGCCGTCCAGACGCTCGAGCGCCGGCTGAATCTCGTCCTCGGCGATGGACTGCAGAGAAGCCAGATCGTTGCCGCGCAGCGCCACCGAAACGACCGGCATGGAGTCAATATCAATCGACATAACGGTCGGGTCGGATGCGTCATCCGGCAGCTGGCTCTTTACCTGTGCAACCTTGTCGCGCAGGTCAGTCATTGCCTGATCCATATCCGTATGATTCGTAAACTGGATAACCAGCATAGCCATATTCTCGGACGAGGTGGACTGGAGCGTATCCAGACCGGACAGACCCGCTACCGCACCCTCGAGTTTTTTGGTTACCTGCTGCTCGATATCCTCCGGGCCGGCACCCGGATAAGTAGCGTAAACAACTGCTGCCGGAACCTCCATGGACGGCATGAGCGCCAGCGGCAGGTTCTGGAAGCTGTAAAAACCAAACACAACGACCAGTATGTACAGCAGGATGGTCATTACATGGTGTTTGATAAAGGTTTGTGCGAATTTCATGCGCGCTTAGCCCTCCCCGCCGTCTGCGGCGTCCGAGGTGACGACATGCACGGCTGCACCGTCCGACAGATAGGACTGACCCTTGGTAACAACCCGGTCGCCCGCCTTGAGGCCGGAAACGATCTCGGTCGAATCCTTGGTAACCAGTCCGGTAGTGACGGTAACGCGGGTTGCGGCAGTGCCATCCGCATTTACGGTGAACACATACTGCTCGTTGTTATTGCCGGTCAGGATGGACTCGGTCGGCACGGAAATCGTGCTTGCGCGGCGGTCGGTATAGAAGGTGACGGTAGCAAACGCGCCGATCGGCGGCTTGGTGCCGGACGGCAGAGCAACCGATACGTCATACAGGTTGGTCTGCACATTGGCAGCCGCCGGCAGCGTGCTGACCGTGCCGTTCATCGGCTCCTTGGAGACAGCGGAGACCGTGACGCTTGCGGTATCGCCGACCTTGATGCCGGTGAATACGTCCTCAGCGACAGAAACCTGCACCTCAACCGCACCGTTCTCGGCAATGACCACGCTCGGCTGCGCCGAGGATGCCATGCCGCCGCGGTCTACGTTTACAGCCGTAACCGTACCCGAGCACGGAGCGGTTACCGTGCCAAGGCTTGCCTGCTTATTGATCTGGTCCATAGACGCCTGAATCTGCGCCAAAGACGCGGACTGCTGGGCCTCAGCCTGCGCGACACCTGCCTGCGCCTGCGTCAGTGCCTGCTTAGCCTTGATCAGATCCTGCTCGGCAGCCGCACCGGCTTCGAGCAGTGCTTCCGTGTTGCTGACCGCCAGTTCCGCCTGCTCCACACCGACCTTTGCTGATTCAATCGCACGGTCGGTCGCGGTCTTTGTGGCGCTGTAGGATTGCTGCAGCGAGCTCATCGTCGAGGTAACCGTCGAGGTATCCACCGTAAACAGGGTCTGACCCTTGGATACGGTGTCGCCTTCGCTGACGTTCAGCGTCTGCACCTGACCTGCCAGCAGCGGGAACACCTGCACCTCATTGACGGCGGCAATCTTGCCATTCAGCGTGTATTCCGAGCTCATCGCGCCCGAGGTAACATCGGTTACCTCAACCGCAGTGCTGTTTGAGCTTTCCTCCTCGGTTTCCTCTTCCTTGCCGCAGCCTGCACACAGTACCATCGCACCGGCCAGCAGCGCCGCAAGGATTCGTTTGCTATTGCTCATCGGGGTCCTCCAATTCATTATACATATCTGCTATATTCGCAAAAACGGTCAGCTTATCAAGTTGTTGCCGTAATTACACCGCGTTTTGCCCACTGATAGGTGTTGTAGGCGGTCAGCAGATCGATACGCGCTGCAACCTCGGTCTCCTGTGCGGTGGTGAAGGTATCAAGCGCATCTGTGTACGCCATCTTGGAGATCATGCCGCGCGTGTACTGCACCTGGCTTACCGTAAACGTCTTTTTCGCCTGTGCGAGATCGGCATCCGCCGCAGCAAGTGCGGTCTGCTTCTCCTGCAGGTCGGTATACAGCTTGCGGAAAGAAGCGGTCGTGCTCTCCTTCTGTGCATCGCGGTCGATCTTGGCTGCCTGATAAGCATACAGCGTGTTGGTCTTATTGTTCTCGTAATCATCGGATGCGGTCTGCATTGCGTACTCCTTGGAGTAGATCGCGTAGCTGTTCTTGAGCGCCTCGGCAAGATCCTTGTTATAATCAATGGAGGTGACCTGCTCGGCGGTTACGACCGGAAGATCGCTCGTTTCGATCTGTGTACCGGTGGTATAGCCGCACTGGATAGCGAGCGTGTTGGTCAGCGCCTCTACCTGCGTGGTCAGCGAAGCCTTGCCGGCAACGGCGCTCTCTCGCTGTGCCTGCAGGCTCTTGAGCGTGTTTACACCGGTCATGCCCAGCTTTACCTGCTTCTGCACAGTCGCAATGTTGCGGTCAAGCTGCTGAATGCTGCGGTTGGTCTGGTTGAGCGTATACTTCATGCCGCGCAGAGAAATGTACGTGTTTTCCGCACTCAGGCAGATCTCATCGGCTGCATTCTGCATCTGACGGCGGGTGTGATCAACCGTTTTCTCCTGATCCTCCTCGGCGTCGTCCTCGTCGTCGTCGAGGTTCTTGTACGATGCTTCGGCGGCTGCCAGATTGCGCTGCAGGATGGAAATCTGGCTCTCAAGCGTCTTGCGCAGACCGGCGTTCGCCTCGTCGGTTCCCAGTTCCTTCAGCGTTTTCTGCAGTTCCTTGATCTGCTTCTGGTAGGACGAAATCTGCTCAGAAAGCTGGAAATAGCTTTCGATGTACCGATCGCCTACATCGGTCTTTTCCGCGCTGAGCACGGTGTTGTTGTTCGCCTTGATGGTGACGTTGTTCCGGCGGACGGTCTCCTCCAGCTTGTCAAACGTCAGCTTGACCGGCGCCGTCGGCTGGGTCTGGGTGGTGCCGGTGGTGTTCGTCGCGGTCTTGGTATCGGCAGCAAACGCCGGTACGACCATGCCGCACAGCAGAGCGGCGGAAAGACCGGCTGCAATGGTTCGTTTCATTATAATATATACTCCTCTCTTATGCGGCTGCGGTGGTGATAAGTACGCCTTCCTTGGCCCATTCGTACTGGTTATATGCGGTATACAGCGACAGATACGCGCTTTCCACATTCAGCTTTGCGGTCGTTACGGCATCCTGCGCCTGCTGATACGCCAGCTTGGAAATGATGCCCTTCCTGTACTTCACGGTCGCGGTTTTCAGGTCAAGCTCCGCCTGCGACTGCGCGGTTCGCTTGGCTGCCAGAGTCGTCCGGCAGTCCTTGACGGTCTTGTAGGTGCTGTCGAAGGCAGCCACTACCGACTCCCTGGCCGCCGCCAGTGCGTCCTCAGCGGACTTGACCGCCTCGGCGGTACCGCTGATGTTCTTGTCGTACGAATTGTATGCGCTGCGCACAGCGTCCTGCTTCTGCCAGATGAGAAAGCTGTTCTTCTGTGCCAGCTCCAAATCCTTATTATAGGACATCTTATCCAGATTGCCCTCGTACAGCGTTTCAAAGTCGGCCGGCATCACGATGGTGTTCGCGTCCAGACCGCACATGAGCGCAACGCTCGAACCGAGGTTTTCGCGGGTGGTCTCCAGCGTGTCGATGGACTGCGCCAGCTTGTCGCGCTGATTCTGCACCGTGTCAAGCTGCAGCTGCCCAATCATGCCGAGTTTTCTCTGCGTTTTCAGCACAGCCAGATTTCGGTCCAGCTGCGTGAGCGTCACCTGCAGGTTTTCCTTGGTGTAGCCCAGATTTTTAATGGTAATCAGCATGGTCTGTGCACCGAGCGCCAGCTGACCGGAGACGTTCTTCGCCTGCTTGCGCAGCGTGTACGCCGCGTCATCCAGCTGGGACAGCATGGCCATTGCCTGCTGCATGCCGCTGACGGCGTTCTGGTTCAGGCTGGTCTGGTAATCCTCTAATACCTTTAACTGTGCCGCATAGGTCTTATAAAGATCACTGGTCTTATCCAGTCCATCCATGGCCTTTTTCATATTCTCAATCAGCGCAGCGTAGATTTCCATCTCGCTCTCGCCGGTCGCACCGGACGCCGAACCCGACATATACGAACTGCTGTCCAGCGAAGCTGCCGTTTTGTTCAGCATTTTCACCGTGTTATTGTCGCTCTCTACGGTGCGCTTGACGCCCAGCAAACCCATTTTCTTGACGGTATAAGCCGCCGGTTTGCTCTGCGTGGTGCTCATCCCGGTCTGCGATGCCGCCGGTTGCCCGGTGCTTACCGCGCCTGCAGGCCATACAAATCCGGCGCACAACACCAGAGACAGCAGTGTGCGCTTCCAGTTTGCTTTCATATAGGCTCCTTTCTCACAACAATTCCCGTGTGATAATGCTAGTGTGAATGTATTCGATGCTCTGCCGCGGCGACTCTCCGGTACGCAGTGTATGCGCCAGCACTTCGATTGCGCGCGTCGTCTGCGCCGAAAAATCCTGATCGACGATGAAATCCAGCCGTCCGTCCTCCAAATACTGGCGCGCATGCGGCGTCAGGTCATGACAGACAACATGAATCCGCCGATTGGGCTTTGCGCGCTCGAGCGCGTCCATACAGCCGCGCACGGACTCATTTGCCATATAAATACCGCGCAGACGCGGGTTCTGCCGCACCTGCTGCAGTACGCCGTCGTAGGTCAGCTCATACTGCTCGACGCTCTCGATGACGTTGACGTTTACATTATCGTCAAAAATCTCGTGCAGACGGTCAAGGAAGCCGCGCACACGCAGTCCGTGCGCCGTGAATTCACGGTTGCCGGTAACGACGAGCACATCCTGTCCCTCAACGTACGGTGCAAGCAGTCCGGCTGCAATCCGACCGGATTTGACCATGTTCTGTCCGATATGATACAGGCGGCGGCTCTGCCGCACATCCGAGTCGCAGGTAACGACCGGAATGCCGATTGCGACCAGCCGGTCGATCTCCTCACTCATCGCTACCGTGTCCGGCGCGGTGACAATGAGACCGTCAATGCCGCGCTCCTCCATGCGTCCGATGGCCTCGAAATACGCACGGTGCGAGCGGTTTTTCAGCTCCTCCACCAGCACATTTATATCATTTAATCCGCGGTTGTGTACAGCCACGCGAATGCCCTCGCGCATCCGGCGGATGAAAAACGCATCCCAGCTCGGCAGAATCACG
The DNA here is from genome assembly GCF_003481925.1 of Butyricicoccus sp. OF10-2. Classification (NCBI taxonomy): domain Bacteria; kingdom Bacillati; phylum Bacillota; class Clostridia; order Eubacteriales; family Butyricicoccaceae; genus Butyricicoccus; species Butyricicoccus sp. OF10-2. Next base: position 67,307 of record NZ_QUMC01000018.1, read on the forward strand.
CCGATGCGGAACGCGCCGTGTCCCGCACGGGCGGCCTGCCGCTGCGACGGCGTTTTGTAGCCGTATTCGCTGATTATTTTCTGCACGCGCTCCCGCACCTCCGGCGCTACATTCGGTCGGCCGTTTACAACTCGGTCCACTGTTCCACGCGATACGCCGCACTGCTCTGCGATCCACTGTGCAGTTACCTTCATAAGATATTCTCCTTTTCAGGCATCCATGTATCCTCTTTTATCCCTAAAAGACACATTTTTGCCACAATACGTTCATATTTTATCATAGTGCAGTAAAGCGCACAAGCGTTTCACCGCATTTTAGACACCAACGTGCAATGTGTTGCATTTTCCTGTGCATTTTCTATTTTAGCACAATGCACGGATATTTTGCACGATTTTTTTGCGCTCCGCTTTGCTATTTTTCACCAAACAGAAGCCCCAAAATTGGGCGGTGCGCTGAAAAATACGCTGCACCCTTGAAGCACACCCGCAAGTGGTTTATAATAGAATCACCTTATATAAAAGGAGAGAATTCCAATGGGCATTTTGAAAATTGGCGTTGTAGGCTGCGGCCGAATCGGCAAGCTGCACATCAACAACCTGATCAACTCCGTACCGGGCGTTCAGGTAG
>NZ_QUMC01000019.1:0-64492 GCF_003481925.1 Butyricicoccus sp. OF10-2
AGCTGTCGAAAAACTCCGTTTTTCGAGCAGCCTCTCGATTGAAACCACGCTTTCAATCGAATCTTGACGAAAAGCCGCGCCCTACGGGCACAATTTTTCGTCCCTTGTATAAAAAGTCAGGTACACGCCCTGACTTTTTATGAATTTGCTCCGCAAATTCTATTTTATGCGTGCTGCCGCACGAAGCGTAAAAATTAAAATAATGCTTTTTTGACAGACTGAAAGAACCTGTCTTACGGCAGGTTCTTTTCTTATGCGTTAAAACAGGTCTAACATATTATCCAGATAGATTTCTTCTCTCACGCGCAGCTGATACGCCGGTTTTGTCATATAATACAGCAAAAACTCGAGGATCAGCGCGCTTCCCAGTCCTCTGCCCTCGATCTTGAACTGCGAAAATCCCATTGGCAGATACGTCCGCAGAACAGCATCAACGCCGATGAACCCCAGATTTTCCATCGCCTTGGAGAACCGATAGCCGCTCTGTGCATCCGGTGCTTTACACCGGTGCTCACAGTCCTCACCGAGATTTTTGCGGCTGACAACCTCGTAGCATTGCTTACGGTCACTGCACCCGAACCAGCAGCACTCATTGCACAAAAATTCCACCTTATCTTTGTGCACCTGCGACAAGGCGTTTAATTCCTCAAACCGTTTATTCAATCGAAAATCCGGCACGACATACCGAAATTCTTCCCTGTCCAGCTCGTGCCGAAAATCTTCAAAATCGGTCAACACCTTGGTCGTAGACGACACGAGGTACAGCGCCGGATACCGCGTCCGCAGGTAGTCGGTCAGCAGCTCGGAATGCACGATTACGCCGTTCTGCACGCCGTTTGCCTGCGAAAACAGCTCGCAGAGTGCATTGCATTTGCGGTCGGACAGGTGTTCCTCGCGCAGAAGCGAATTGCTGAATGTCAGCCGCGCAGAAACGCCGTACTCCTGTGCCAGAGCCAGCGCTTCGCGTGCGCCGCACTCACCGAAACCCGCTCGTCCCCCTCCCCAAAGGCAGTCCGCCGGTGCGCCGTAAATGGACCCAATCTCACACCAGTCATAAAACCAGTCACGATTTGCGCGGTATAACGGCAGGAATGCGCGGTAAAACTCGTAAAATTCAAACAATCCGGGCAGATGATAGTATGCTTTGGCTGACACGGCCGCTCGCCTCCTTTGCTCCGTATAGCATACCACAAAATGCCGAAATACGCAAAAGAACCTGTCGATTGACAGGTTCTTTTCAGTTTGTCAAAAAAGTTGGTATTGAACCAATTTTATCATATCGCGCGGCAGCGCGCGTTAAATAGAATTTGCTTTGCAAATTCATAAAACCGGGAGCGTGTATCTCGGTTTTTATACCTTAAGAGGGAAAAAGTTTCCGTATGGGAACTTTTGGACGACTTTGGAACGGCCTACGGTCCGTTCCTGCTTGTCGGCGAAACTGTAGTTTCGCGACAGCCTGCAAAGAACCTGTCGATTGACAGGTTCTTTTCACTCAAACCCACGGAAATACCATGTGCACGCTGAACAAAGTTGCGGCTGCGCTCAGTGCGTTGGCGCACAGCGCGTAAGCGATTGGATGAGCCGTTTCCCGCCGGGTTTGCAGCCGTTTGCGGTAAACAACGGCCTCGACAATCCAAATCACAAGCTCAAGCGGCGCAAATACCAGATACCGGTAGAACGGCATGCCAATCCACATGCAGGCCGCCGTTACGACCGTGAGCAGCAGCTGTGTGCCGATGTTGACGCCGAGGAACAGCTTTGCGTTGCGCCTGTCCCAGAAGCCGAACGGCAGCAGTAGGATTCCCTCTATTAGCAGCGTCGGCAGCAGCGAGGACGCAAACTGTTTGAGATATGTCAGCAGCGGATTTCCGGTTTTTACCGTATTATCCGCAAAGTCACAGGTGAATACCTGCTGCAGCTGTGTGCGCTTCATCACCTCAGAAAAGTTTACTTTCTGCTGAGAATCATCATAAACCGCAATCCGAAACGTGTCCGGCGTGCCGAAATAGCTGAACACAAACGTGTCCTTGTCCGGATGCTTGTAAAACAGAGGCGGTTGTGTGCCGTCCAGCATGGCATAGTGCCAGCCGTCCATGCGGTCGCGCTCCAGCGCATCCAGCGGCAGAGACGCGCGGTCGATATGATTCCACTCGATATTGTCGATGCATTGCTCGGGTACCTCGCCCGGAATGAGCAGGTCAACGTAGTAATCGCCGTCCGGCGCATTCTGCACCTGAATGGTGATCTGCGGTTTCGGACCCGAATCCGCACTTGCGGAGACCGGCAGCACGGCCAGCAGGAACGCGGCTATGCACAGGCAGGCTTTCCACTTTCGTTTCATGGCGGTCATCCTTTCTCGTATTTAGTTCTCCGTTCCACCGAGATACAGCGTATTCCCCTTCATTTCAACCTGTTCTCCGAGCAGTTCAAACAGCTTTGCCGGAACCCACGTCTTGCCATCAGCGAAATACGGCGCCGCGCCGAACGAAACCGGTGCTTCCGTGCCATCGCCGTTCATCACCGAACGGATATAGGAATCCTCACCGATGTTTATATGCGTCATAACCTTGCCGTTGTTCATCTTCGCCTGACGGTTCTCTATGTCCCACGTCACGGTGTAGCCGAGGCTTCGCCGACCTCACGGAGCGGCACCATAGCCACGCCGTTTTCCATGCGCCCTTTGTCGAGCGTCTTGTCCTTGCACACGATGTTAAACGCATTCGTCTCATCGGCTTCTCCGGTGAAAGCATTCGGCACCCCGCCGAGATACAGCGCGTCCCCGCGCATCTCAAGCTGCTCACCGAGCAAGCCGAACAGCTCCGCCGGAACCCACGTTCTGCTCTGCGTGATATAGGGTGCGGCGCCGAGCGCTCCCGGGCGGCTCATGCCGTCCGCGTCCGGCATTGCGGTCGCGTGGAAGTATTTGTCTCGACCAATTGTCACGGTCGTCTGCACCGTGCCGTTGGTGAGGTGTACCGTGCGGTCCTTCGCATTCCACTTGACCGTAAAGCCGCACAGCTCGGCGGTCAGGCGCAGCGGAACCATGGCCACGCCGTTTGTCATGCGGCCTTCGCCAGCGACCATATCGCCCTCAATGACGATGGCGAACGTATCGTCCTCAGAAGGCAGCAGCACAACCTTGTCCGTGCCCGCCTGTGCCGGATAGGATTCCAGAATCGTATCATACCATGCAAAAACCGGGTTCCCATGCGGATATCCTCAAGTTTTGCCTTGTTTTTCGTGCCGAACGGCGTAACAGACGCATTCCGTGCAATGTTCAGCGTCAGACCGCCGTCGCTTGCCTGCACGGTCAGACTGCCGTCCGCATTTCTCTTCACCTGCTCGGCGGACAGCAGGCTTGCAGGCTCGTGTTCGTCGGTCAGATTGACCAGAATCACCTTGGCATACACCTGCGGCGGCTCGGACAGCGCCATCATTTCCCCGCAGTAGAGGTACACCTCGTCACCCTTTTTGATATCCTGTGCGCCTGCCGGCAGACCGGTCTGCGTGTCCATGATGATCGTCTGCTCCGCAATGTGCACCACAACTGTGCCTGCGGTTTCGGTGCTGACGGTCAGCTCGCCGTCCTGCCTGTCGGTTATTGTGGCGCGCACGCCGTACAGGTCAAGCTCCGCGTGCTCGGCGGAGTCGGTCGCTGCCGCGTCCGTGTCGATCAGGTTCACTGCTCCGGCGGGAATCGCGCTCATGCCGAACAGCACCGCTGCAAGCAATGCCGCCATTCGTTTTTTCTCCATCATAATAACTACCTCCTTTTTATACCCAGTTAGACGGTCCGGAAGTGGTTTTGTTCCCGGTTTTCTTTCGGTGAGTGCAACAAAAAACATCCGCTCTGTTTAGTCGTTTTCCCTAAAAGAAAACGCAGGCAAAAGACATGACCGTCAAAGTCACGCTTTTGCCTGCATCCCTTATTTATTTCGTTCCAGAGAGGCTTCGTGCGCCGTCTCCATTTTGCTCAGCAGCTCCGCCGCCGGTCCTTCCGGATAGTCGGCTTTGCACGATTCCATTACCTGTGCAAACTCCTCCGAGCCGTCATGCCATGCGGCATCCGCCGAGGCAATCTGCCCGCAGATGAACTCTGCCACCGGTGTGCTGTCGTCCGACGATACCGTCTGATCCCCCATCAGCACCAGATACGCCAGAACAGTGTGCGGCGATTCCAGAAAACGGCTCCGCAGCTCCTCGCACGCGCCCTCACTCGGCCCGCCATCGGCTGTAAGTGTAAACGCGATCAACCTGTCGAGCGCAACCGTGTCCCTATGCGCCATCACATACGCAGCGTCATCGCTGTTTATATCGGTGCTGACTGCCGTCCAGTCGGTCTTTGCCAGCTCGGACGCAACCGCCTGCGCGCAGGAATCCGCCGTCTGCGACACCTTTTCCCCACCGGCACCGCTGCATCCCGAAAGAAGAACGGACGCCATACATACCAATACCGCTGTTTTTTTCATAAAGATCCCCACCTTTTATTAAATTTTCAAGGCAATACCGTCTGAATTGTATTGCCTTACCTTTTATCAGTTGCCGTACTGCTTGAGCATACGCTCCTGCAGCTCCTTCGCGGCGTTGAAGCCCATCTTCTTCTGACGGTCATTCATCGCTGCAACCTCGATGATAACGGCAAGGTTACGGCCGGGCTTTACCGGAATGGTCAGGCTCGGAACCGCGATATCGAGGATGGAGGTCGTCTGGCTGTCCATGCCGAGACGGTCGTACTGCTTGCCGTCCTCCCACGGCTCGAGGTTGATGACAAGCTCAACCTTTTCGGTCATCTTAATCGCGCCGACACCGAAGATACGGCGAACATCAACGATGCCAATGCCGCGCAGCTCGATAAAGTGGCGGATAACCTCCGGCGCCGTACCGACGAGCGTCTTGTCGGATACGCGCTTGATCTCAACCGCGTCGTCCGCGATCAGACGGTGGCCGCGCTTTACCAGCTCGATCGCAGTCTCGGACTTGCCGACACCGGAGTCACCGAGCAGAAGCACACCTTCGCCGTAGATTTCGATGAGTACGCCGTGCAGTGTAACACGCGGTGCAAGATTGACCTTGAGGGAGGCGATGATCGCACTCATGATGGTAGAGGTAAACTCGTTGGTACGGAGGATCGGCACACCGTGCTCCTGTGCAGCCGCAAGGCACTCCGGAAATACGTCAATGTTGCGCGAGAGCAGCAGCACAGGGATGCCGGTCTCGAACAGACGGTCGAAACGGCTGCGGCGCTCCTCGCTCGACAGACCCTCTACATAACTGGACTCAACCTTGCCCATGATCTGGATACGGTTCGGATCGAAATAATCAAAAAATCCTGCCAGCTGCAAACCGGGACGGTTTACGTCGTCCTTGGTGATCTCGGTCTTTTCAAAGCCCTCCGGACCGTAAACGACCTCAAAATTAAATTCATGGATCAGATCGCCCAAGCTGACACCGAATTCTTTTAACTGCATAAGTATAATGCTCCCTTCCGCTGTGGCAGGTATTCTATATCCTCTTTACTCTGCTGTTTTATTACTGTATAATACATAGTATAATACATAAAGTAGATATAGATGTATTATACCCTATTTTCCTGTTATTTTCAACGATTTCCGCACGGACCGCAGGAAAACTTGAAATTTTCTCTTTTTCTGAAAAAAATGCTTGCATTCATTCTATACATGTGGTAATATAATATCTGCTATGCAATGCCCGAAAGAAGGAGGTGCAGGAAAATGGCAAAGTGCGATATTTGCAATAAGGGTGTGACCTTTGGTATTCAGGTTTCCCACTCTCACCGTCGTTCCAATCGAACCTGGAAGCCGAACGTTCGTCGCGTAAAGGCTATGGTCGATGGTACTCCCCGCCATATCAACGTATGTACTCGGTGCCTCCGTTCCGGCAAGGTTACCCGCGCTATCTGATTTTAACGATCTGTGCGTTTACGTTGAAATGCCAAAGCGCTCTGTTCGCAGAGCGCTTTTCTTTTACCCTTATAGTATGTAGGTGATTTCCATGAAAAAGGCGTTTCGTCCTGCCTTTACCGCCACGATACCCGTACTGTGCGGCTATCTGTTCATCGGTTTTGCATTCGGTGTTATGCTGCGCGATATCGGCTTCGGATCGATCTGGTCCTTCTTCTGCAGCCTGACCATCTACGCAGGCTCGGGACAGTATCTGCTTGTGTCGCTTCTGGCAGCCAAGGCATCCCTTGTTACCGTTGCTGTGATGACACTGCTGCTCAACTGCCGGCATATCTTCTACGGTCTGTCCTTTTTGGAGACTTTTCATGCGATGGGCCGCCGCAAGTGGTACATGATCTTCTCGCTGACCGATGAGACCTATTCCCTGCTATGCTCGGTCAAGACGCCCGAGGGCATTGATGCAGGCGATATGCGCTTCTGGATCGCCATTCTGGATCATAGCTACTGGATCCTCGGCGGCGTGCTCGGCACGATCATCGGCGGCATACTGCCGTTTGACACCACCGGCATTGATTTTGCCATGACCTCGCTGTTCACGGTTATCTTCGTGGAGCAGTGGCAGAGCACCAAGTGCCACATTCCCGCACTGATGGGACTGGCTGCGGCAGCTGTGTCGCTCGCCATCCTCGGGCCGGACAATTTCATTCTGCCCGCCATGCTCGCAATCTGCGTCATGCTGGTCGCTATGCGCGGCCGTCTGGCAAAGGAGGTCGCCTGATTATGACAACTGTTTATGCTATCGCCATGATTGCCGTGGCAGCCGTCTGCACATTTGCAACGCGCGTCGCGCCGTTCCTGCTGTTCAACGGCTCCAAGCCCATCCCGCCGATCATCCGATACCTCGGCTCTACCCTGCCGCCCGCAGTCATCGCGCTGCTGGTCGTGTACTGCCTCAAGAACGTCGGCTGGGTGACGGGTACGCATGGTATTCCCGAACTGCTGTGCATTGCCATCACGGCGCTGCTGCACATCTGGAAGCATAATAACCTGCTGTCCATCGGCGTCGGCACGGTGCTTTACATGGTGCTGGTGCAAAATGTGTTCGTTTAATCCGTACGCAGGGGCGGATCGGTGTGTCCGCCCTTTTCCGATAGCGGTTTACAGGGCTTTACAATTATTTTCGATAACTTTGCAAAAAGCTGTTGACAATTTGCTCTCTGCATGCTATTATATATAAGTCGCTGAGACAGACGGCTTGACAAAAACGCTGGTGTAGCTCAGTTGGTAGAGCAGCTGATTTGTAATCAGCAGGTCGGGGGTTCAAGTCCGTCCACCAGCTCCAATCAAGCTGGTAATCGAATATGGAAGGTTTCCCGAGTGGCCAAAGGGAACAGACTGTAAATCTGTCGTCTATGACTTCGGTGGTTCGAATCCACCACCTTCCACCAAAGCGAAGAACGTACCGAAAACGGTGCGTTCTTTTTGTTTATACTGATGTTTTCGCTCTGATAAGTTTGGATAAATCCACGATTTCGATTTTCCTGAAAGTGGCGGTGAAGTGCTGCTGAACGAGGGAAAACAGTCCGTTTAAGGGAAAATTTAAGGGAACGGAAAACGGTCTCCCGCGCGAGCTGAAACAGCGATATTTCCGAAGGGGCGTGTATCTTATTGTTGCACAATCTTTTAGTCCCAATTACAATATAGTTATCAAAGATTGGACGGTGAAATATAATGTCACGCATGCTTGTTGTTGGTAATGGTTTCGACCTTGCTCATGGTTTGCCTACAAGATACAAAGATATGATAACTGAGTTGCAGAAACAGTTTACCCTCCCTAAAAGCGCATCGAAGTGGTTATCCGCTGAAGATATCGACCGTTTTTACTTCAACCCGTTTATCAAATATTTTACTCAAAGCAAATCAGGGAGCAACTGGACAGATTTCGAAACTGATATCCGAGAAATCGTTAATTACTTTTCTCTTGGTCGCTCCGGTTCCCCCTTTAACGCCAATATCAACTCCTGCTTTCAGACTTTTTCTCGGCCGCTGAAAAGTGGTCAAACATTCAAGCAATGGTCCGAACTGCAAAAATATCTCAATGAACTGATTGAATATATCGACCTATATCTGAGTGTATACCTTCCGAGGTGTACCAGCCCCAAAATTATTCTCCAAACACGCAGTTCCCCAATTTCATCTATCAACAGGAATATGATTACTTTCTGTCATTCAACTATACCAATACATACTACGATACCGCCGAAACCTTGGATAATGGTATCGGTGTAAACACGCCGTTGCGCGAACACTTCATCCACGGGCGATGCTCTACGTCCGGCACCCCTCAAAATATTGTCCTTGGCACAGAAGATCAGGACCCAGAAAATCTGGACACGATCTACTTCAAGAAATATTTTCAGCGGATCCAAAAACGAACCGGGCGCGAAGTCTATGATTGGTTTGCCGCCGACAAGGAAATCGAAGTGGACATCTTTGGGCATTCCATGGACATCACCGACAAAGATGTCCTGCTGATGATTCTAAATACCGCTGTCCGGACTCATATTTATTATTATAATTAGGCCGATTACGAACAGAAGATAATCAACTTAATTCGTCTGTATGGCAACCCTGACGAATTTACCAAACGGTATTATGCTCATAAAATAGATCTGCACCCTATCGATCCGTATATGCAGAAAAATCGTTCGACAGATTCATAAGCATCGCATATATGCTTAGCCTTACATATGAAAAGACCCCTCAGTGTCCAAACCGAACACTGAGGGGTTTCTCCTTACTTCATCGCCTTTGCCAACTTCTTGACCAAATCCTCGCCCCACTGATAGCGGAGCAGGTACTCGATGGTCTGCTCCTCCAGCCCCGCAACTTCCTGCACGGTGTCGATGGCGTCCTGCACCTCTGCGGTACCGTCCGGAATGAACGTGCGGCACTGCGGCGCGGTAATCGACGGCACTTTGCGGACCGCATCAAAGTCGATCGTAAAGCCTGCCTGCTGGAGCGATCTCATCTTGATATAGTTGATTTCATCCTTGTTGATGATGTCACACTCGTAGGTCTTGCCATTGAGCAGGACCTTTTTCTTCTCTACCACTTCGTCGTCCTCCTTCTTCGGTTCGGGTTCAACCGGCGCGGTCAGCCGTGCCTTGAACTTACGCCACAGACTTTCATCGCGTACCCACGGCTCGGGGCACAGCTTGCCGGTGACATCATAGTGCCGCACGACGTGATCTACGTCAATGCCGTACTTCGCCATAAGATACTTGACCAACTCGACGGCACGGTCTACCGTCTGCGGCGTGATGGTGTACTTGCCACCTACGATGTCGCTGCACATTTCCACACCCAACGAATTACGGTTCATACAAATGCCGCGTAACGGGTGATGCGCGCTCTCGAGATCGCCGCCACAATGCCATGCTGCATCGTTGTCGCGGACGGACTGCGTAACGCTGTCCTCATCGCCAAAATAGTGTGCACTTGCCCGTCGGCCTGCGCCCTGAAAATAGTGCGCGTTGCCCTCGTCGGTATCGCCGTCGTTGGCGGTATAGTGCATGACGATGTACTTGATCGAATTGCCGCCACGTCCCGAATAGAAGTTGCTCGAATCAGCCGGCACAAACGGAATGTTCATCAATCGTTCTCCTCCCCTAACTTATCCACTGCGTCCTTTGCTGCGGACAGCATCTTCTGGAGCCACTGCGGCACGGGTGCGCCCAGGTTGACTGCGTTTTCGACGATCGAGCCCAACTCCGTGAGCGTGTACCACACGACCACCAACGGGCACAGCAGTGTCGTATACTCAAACGGCAGTACGACGCCCGGCAGGTGCCCGAGCATGGCGCCGATGAGCAGATCAGCCGCACCGGCCACCATTACTACAATAACTGAGCCGATCTTGTGAAAGATGCCGTCTCGTGCCGACTTGCTCGACCACTCGCCGCGGTGCATTGCTGCTGCGGTGCCGGTGAGATAATCCACCGCCATGCAGCCCACAAACAGCACTACAAGCCAGCCGAACCAGCCCCAGAGTGAGGTCAGCAGCGCGACAACTGCCGTCACGGCCAGCTTAAAATCGTTTACTTTATCCATGGTTTTACCTACTTTCTTACGCGATAATGCGATTATATTCGTACTGTACGCTGCGCCAGTGCTTGATGTAGATGTTGCTGGGATGCATAATGTTGTCCTTTCTGGGCGATTGCCCTATCGCAAGTGTAAAAATTCCAGCTATTTTTGTCGATTAGTCAAAGATCTTGTGTAATCGGTCCTCAACCCAGACGGCCACCGCCGACAGTGCCGCCCATGCAAACATAAACTGCGGGCACACCTGCCCCATGATGTTACCGGGCACGCCAGAGTAGTCCCACACGTCAAGACCAAGCCAGACGTTCAGCACCAGACCAGCCAGCAGCTCCAGTACGGTGCAGATCACAGCACCCTGTGCCATCTGCAAGATGATCGGCGGTCGCTGCTGGATCTCATTCAGCAGGCCAACTGCCACAAAGCATACGCCGCCGAGTACACCCATCGACCAGTGCGTGTATCCGCGCCATGCGATCTCGATCAGCATGTACATCACACCACCGATTACCGCGAACAGCAGGTGCTCAAGCACAGACTTAGGCGTAATTCCACGCAACACTCAAGACCTCCTCTGCCGTCACAGCATTGCGGAGATCGACTTCCGCCGCCTGCTGGATGCTTACGCGCGGCTCGACATAGGCTGCAATCGCCAGTGCCAGCGCACACAGGTCAGCATACTGCCAGACCGTACACTCATCGCCGGTAGAGTTCCATCGCAGCTCACGTTCCACTCCGGCAGACTCTGCAACCTGCTGTACCGCCAGTGCAGAGGTAAGCTGTGCCTGCTTTTCCGACGTTACAGCATACTTCTTACCATCCGTCCATGTCAGCGGATTTTCGGACAGCCATGCAGCGAGGTCAGTCTTGCTGTCTGCGATACGCTGCTCACGCAGATCATCAACTGAGGTCAGCGGTGTGCCGTATTCCTCGCCGACGGCCTGTAAAAGCAGTGCGTCGTTCTGCTCATTCACACGCGCCTGCAAGTCCGAACCATCTGCAACCTCGGTGACATACTCGTCATACACCCAGCCGCGCTCGTCTTGCCGGGCGTTCAAGCAGATACGCACCCACGCCCGTCCGGGCTTGTTTGGCAAGCTGTTCGCCGTGATTTTCTCCGGCTTGTTATCGCCATGTACCTTCATTTATGTCACTCCTTTCAGGCCTCGCACAGGAGACGCGCGGAGATGTCCGAGCCCGAACGCGAAGAGGCGTTGCTCGCATTGAAGTACAACAGACCTGCATACGAGCCACCGCCCCAATGGCCACCAACACACAGCACGCTCCAACCATAGGACGACCACACGAAGTCTGGAATGTACGTTGTTTCCGAACCGCCGATAGTTTTGGGGATGAGTAGACCGTTGTCAGTAACGGTCAAGTCCTTAATCCAACCGGACGCAGGCAGCGTGCCGATTTTGGTATAACCGGTCGTCGTATCGTCCGCGTACTTGCTCGGGTCGGTGCAGTAGTAAGCAGTTGTGCCGTCCGCGTTGAAGCCGTCCACCCACTGGGATACATTACCCAACAGGTTTTCAACCCACCTATACTGTACAGCACACTCTATTGACCCAGCAGTTGAATTTCCGGTGTGATATATCATCGTATCCGTCATTCCATTTCTGACAGGGCCCGAATATTCACTTTTTGTAACGCCTGCTCCTATCGTGATCTGACAATTCCAGTCTGCAAATTCGATGAGGTACAGCCAGATGATAGCACAGTAAGTTGCAAAATCGTACAAGTGCCACTTGTCGCCGTTTTTCTTAGCGTTGCTGCGTGCGGTTGTGCAAGTGATATTTACAGTAGACGTAACACCGGATTTACTTCCGGGAATAGTGTATCTTCCCACATACTTTCCACTGCCCGGATGTTTCGTCATTCCAGTCTTGGGCTTATCCGACACATAGAAATACTGCTTCGTACCGTTACGTTTCGCCGCAACATAGAACTCCGGAATAAACACCATGGTAAAGTTATTAGAACGTGAGAACCCGCTGTCACCTTTCCATGCTGTTACAGCGCCCGCATTGTTCAGATTGCACTCTTTCATGCCGCTCCATGGCATAAAGCTGTCAAAAGGACTCGAACCTGCACCCGTACCAACCGCCGGAACCGGCTCAGTCGTTACGCTCTTAGTTACCAGTCCGTAAGGGTCAGTGCTCGGTGTTAAGCGCGTCAGCGCGGTGCTCGAATTGCTCGTATCCCACATCACACCGAATACGTTAGCGTAATTCAGCGTCAGGCTCTTACTCTGGCCACTGGCGATAATGCTTACCGTGCCCTCTGCGGTCTGGTCACCCTTGGTGGCCTTGATTACCCAAGTACCCGCCTTGCCGACGGTAAATACCGCCGTGCCGGTGCTCGTCTTGGTCAATACCGTACTGCCCAGTGTAGCCGTAACCGTCGAGCCGCTGTCAATGGTAACGGTAATCGTGGACTGGAATTTCTCGAGCGTTACTGCAAGCGCCGTGTAATACGCCTTGGTCGTCACCTCGGCGGTGTACGTCGTGCCGGACAGCGCTGCACTCAACGTGTAGGTCACACCAATGCCCAGCACGCTGACCGTTGCCGTCAGACTGCTGTCCACCGTGCCGGTGTAGGTTTCCCCGCCACCCTTGAGTGTCCACGCACAGCCGACAAAATCAGCCGCAAACGTCAGCGTAATGTGACTGCCGCCGGATGCCGGTGCGTCTACCTCACCCACGGTATTATCAGCCGTAAAGCCGACATATTTACCCTTCTTGCCCTTGATTTTGTCCTGCTTTGCCGCAAACAGCACAGAATGTGCGCTTGTACTGCTGTTATGCGTGGATACTGCGCTTGCCGCTGTGCCAGACGGATCATAATCCATTGCGGGCAGTTGGCCGCTCGGCACCTTGCCACTGCTGTCAAGGCTCGCAACTCCGCCTGCCTTGCCCTTATCCTTCGCCGATACCGCGCCCAAGTCAGCAGCGGTCAGACCGCCGCTCTTGACGCTCTCCTTGACCTTCTCAGCCAGTTCGGTGGTCTTGACACGTTCGCCCACCGCGTCAGCATTCTTTTTCAGCTCGGTGTCGATCGCGGCAAAGTTCTGGTTGAGCACTTCAACATCGCCAAACTCCTCGTAGCCGGGTTTATTCAGCTTATAATTCGGTGTTTGCTCCATCCGGCAGCACCTCCTCCTTAATTTCTCGCCAGGTGAGCTTTTTCAGCTCTCCCCATGTTAACTTCTTGATCTGCTCCCATGTGTTATACAGCAGCGACGTCGTGCAGACCATATTCGCCGGCACAATATCTGCAAGCAGCTCCTCAACCGCCTGCTGATTGCGCTTTGCGGTCAACGCGACTTTGACCGTCAGTGTGTACCTGTCGCCGTCCAGTTCCAGCTTGTAGCCGTCCGTACCGCAGAGCGTTTCAAGCTGCTGCCGCAGGCGGCGCACCGAGAACGGCAGCTGCGCATTGATCTTGGCGAGCACCTTAAACCGGCGCTCGGCCAGCGTGTCCGTGTCCATCGGCGTAATACCGAAGATCTTCTCGTAACGCGCAATAGCAGTCTCACCGGCGGTACTGATAAACTGCGCATCGAGCACCGCATCAGCGGCATCACGCAGGCGGTCAATCTCCGGCTGCTCAGTGTCGCACAAAAGCGGAAACTCGTAGGTTTTCAGCAGGATCGGCGGCAGGTAGTCTTGCAGCTTCTTTCTCACGACGCACCGCCAATCGTACTCAGCCGCGGAATCTCGTCCGCAGCCAGTTCAATGTTCTTGGTATCGCCGTTGACCGTTGTGCCGTCCACATTGACCACACAATCCGCGGTCAGCAGGTGTGTTTCGATCTGCGAGATGCGAACCACCGTTGTTTTGTTCTCCGACCACTCTTTACATAACTCGTTAAGATACGCATTGGCGGCGCTCACAAGCTGCGACTTGCCGTTCTCCCAGTTCCAACCGGCGGCAAAGGTGATGTTCGCCGCAACGGTGAGGTCGGCGTACTTCGCGCCGGTGACGGTCACGGTATGCCCGATCGGCGCGAGCCCCAGACCCTCGCCGTGATTCTGCTCGGGGTCGATGGCGGTCTGCACCTTGGAAATCAGTTCGCTGCTCGGCGCGGTGAAGTCGGACGCGATAATAGTCAGCTTGACCGTACCGCCGCCGTTCCACACCGGATAGACCTTAACGCCGCCAACACCAGTAATCGCGTTGGTTTTGTCCTTGTAGTCGGCAACATTGCCGCCGAATGCTTCACCGTCGATACTGGCGTAATACTTCTCACGCAGGGTGTCGGTCGTGTCGCCGTCCTCGGCCGGAATGAGCACCGCTGCAATCTGGGCGGTTTCCAGACCGTTCACCGTCTGGATTGGCAGCAGCAGGCCGGTATACTTGTTGCCGACCGTGCCGAGCGTTTCGGCCTCGAGCTTGTAGTGACCTGCCGAGATTTTCTCGGTAACTACATAGTTGACTTCATCGCAGTTGAACCGCAAGCCCGAGGTCAGCTCCACACTGGACGGCGTGAACACACCCTCGATAACAGCAGCAGTTTCGCCCTGAATGGTTACGCCGCGCTCCTTACAGCGCAGCATAAGGTACTGCAGGGATGCGGTATCAACAAAGGTTTCGTCCATGACCACATCAAGCTCCGTGTAGCATTTGACCAGTTCTGCGGCCGCCGGTGCAAGTGCGTCATAGATGATGCTGCCCTCGCGCTTGTCTACCGTATCCGGCACGGATTCCAGCATACGGTTCATAATGTAGTCAAACGTCATTTCGTCCGAGTATCGTCCGATCATGCCGTTTCACCTCCAAACTCAAATTCGCTTTCCACGTCGCCCTCGGTCGTGGTTACGGTAAATTTCACAAACAGGTTGCGCTTGCCCTTGGTGAACGAGAACTGCTCAACCGAGAGCACACGATCGTCTGCCATGAGCGCATCTTCAATCGCCTTGGCAACCTTGGACTGCAGATACGGCGTCATGGTCTGACCGAGCAGGGCGTTCAGCTCAATGCCGTAATTCCAGCTGTAAATCGCGTACTGAAACCGCTCAGTCTGAAGAATCAGGAAGATGGCCTGCTTCATGGCTTCCAGTCCGTCCAGCTTGCCGCCGGAACACGGGTAGCCGTCAAACCGCAGCGCATAGGTGCGTGTAGGCTGTGTTTCGATCTCGAAATCCTGCACGAGATCGTCATTATACTCTGTCGGCAGCATTACAGCGCCCCTTTCTTGTCGAATACCAGGTACTTTTGTCCACCATCATTGCGGAACAGGATGAGCACATCGCCCACCTTGAACGAGGAGGCGCTCACACCGCTTTTCACGATGAAAAACTCCTTGGTGAGTACAAGTTTCTGGTCGATCTGCACACGGAACGGCGAGAGTGCAATCACCTTGCCGAAGCAGATTGTCATCGGCAAAGCGGCTTGACGCTCATTTTCCGAAATCTGCTTTAACGTGTTGATAAAACGCTGCATATCAGGCACTAAACTCACCTCGAATTCCGCTCAGGTACAAATCCATCGTGTACAGGCCATTGCTAAACGTGTGCTTTGCTTTCTCAATACACATATAGTTCTTGATGTTGATGTCGCCCAGCCCCATACCGACACAAACGGACGTACCGGCACGCGCCCGCACATCACCAAAAACCTTCTGCATGGTCAGCTCTCGATGAATGACATTGTAATAGTTCATGAGTGCTTTCGCCTTGGTCTGCAAATCGGCGGTGTTAAGGGCGTTATCCAGCTTTTCGTAATACTGGAGCGTGCCCCATTTGCTCTGGCTGGCGGTATTGTTCATCACATGAACCTCTCGCACGCCGGTTTCGTCGTTATCCCACGCCAGCTTGATGCGGTTGTACACGTCACTGTCGATGGACGAGGTGTAGCTGTATCCCTGGGCGGTGTCCTCGTCGATGTAGAGCGGCAGGAGCAGGCTCTCGTAGGGTTTGAGGCACAACTTGCCGAAATCGTCGTAGAGCACATACACCTTGCCGGTGTTGATGATGGTCAGGTCGGACGCATTGCCGAGCATATCGAAAAGCGTTCCCTCCTCAATGCGCTGCGGGATTTTGTACTTGGTGTCCGCGACAGTTCCGACCTTCAAACCGTAGTCGGCGGCAAGCATTTTCAGCACCTCGGCGTAGGTCTTGTTGGTGTACGAAATCGTGTCTTTGTTTTTGAAGTACCGCAGCTGGTCATAGGCCGTGACCTTAATCAGCCGATTGTCTGAGCGCGACTTCTTAAAGACGTAGCCGTAAAAGACATTGGAGCCATTGAACCGGAACGACACCGGATTGCCCTCGTGAAAATTCAGCGTGTCGTCCTTGACCACCGTAAACGTCAGCGAGGACGCCGCGCCGCTGCGGGTGGTTTCCCACACGATGTCGCCCTCGATCATCGGCTGCTGAAGCTGACCGTTTTTGTTCTGGATGATCAGCTCCGCACCCGGCATCTGGCAGGACGGCACATCCCGCAGGATCTCCTTGCGCGTGCCCGCCGCGCCGGTGACAGACTTAACAACAACGGTCGTGATGTCCTTCTTCTTCTCTTTCTCGGTGCTCGTGCCCGAAGAGGTCGAGCCGGACGAGCCGCCCGAGCCGCCGATGACGCTTTGCCGTACTTCTTGCCCCAGCGGTTGCACTCGGCATTGCTGTTCATCAAAAGATCGAAATGGTACACGCCATTCTCAATCTGAATCATGCCGCCGCGATCATTGACGGTGTAGGTCACGCCGTCAAGCGCCGTACCGGTGCCCTGCACGGTGATTTTCGTCCCAAACGGCACAGACGGCGGCGCGGCGCAGGTGTGCTTGCTCGGATCGAGCTTGTTTCCGAGCGCGTCAAGAAAACCGCCCTCCATCGCGTTCGCCGCCGGATAATACGCCGTAAACAACGCCTTTACGGTGTTCGTTGCCGTGCCGCCCGACTTCGCGCCGGAATAGTTAGATACTGTGTCCTTCGACGATACATAGTTCAGCGGATTGACCGACGAACCGTTCAAGTGCATACCAAAATGCAGGTGACAGCCGGTCGAGTTGCCAGTTGTACCAACGGCCGCGATTTTCTGACCGGCGGTGACTTTTGCGCCCTTGGAAACATACAGTTTCGAACAATGTCCGTAGAAACTCATCAGACCGCCGCCATGGTTAATACTGATGTAGTTACCATAACCTCCGTTCAAGCCGGATACCGTTACAGTACCAGGAGCAAACGCAAGAATAGGAGTACCCGAAGCAGAAGCAAGGTCTACACCGTCATGAAACTTGACAGTGCCGTAAATTGGGTGTACGCGGTTTCCGTAACCGCTCGAAATGCGCGAGTAGGACGGACACGGCCAAACATATTTACCCATGTTCTCCCCTCCTTAACTCGGCAGCTTGAGCACAGTGCCGGGATAAATCCACCAACCGTTACTGCTGCTTGATCTACCGTACTTCTTTGCTGCAGCTTCAATGGCAGCTTTGTTCAGACTGTAAATGCTCGTCCACTTAGAGCCGTTACCTAACTGTACTCGGGCAATATTCCATAGGGTATCGCCCTGTTTAACAGTGTACGTTTTGTTCTTAGGTGCCGTAGTGGTGTCGCGCTTCTGCGTGACGGTCGCCTTCTTGGTGCCGCTGCTGCTCTCGCTCTTTTTGAACTCGATAGACTTGGTATGGTACGGCGCGTATTGCAGCAATTCAATCTTTGCCATCACGTCAACGCCGTAGCTGCCGGCATCCTCAGCAAGCTCATAGCTTTCAAGGGATACCGTCATCGGCTGTGCGCTCATCAGCTCCTCGCCGCTATCGTCTATGCGGATAACCGAGAACTCAAACGGCTTGCAGGCGGTCTTGAGCGATTCCAGCTTGCTCATATAATACTGTGCAGGCTGATAACCGCTCGGGTAGCACGCAAACGGATACTCCCGATTCGGCAGCAGCGCCGAAAAGCTGATTTTGCTCAGCCCCGGCGTTTTCAAAACGTTCACCTGCCCCTCGTTGATGAGGTTGATGGTCTTGTTCTGGTTGCTGATCTTGATGGTCAGCGCACTCGGCGTAACCGGAAGGCGCACACCGTCCATGTAAAACTCGTACATATTTAGATGTGCACTCCTTCCGCACTGGTGACAAGCGCCTCGGTGACCTTGGCTTCCAGCAGATTGACTACGCCGTCCAGATCCATCTCGTTCGAAATGTTGTTGTGGTTGACCATTTCCACCTTGATCTCGGCGGTGATGTACTTGTTGATGACCTGCCGCTCGGCAATATCGCGCAGCAGCTTGATGTCGTCCGAGGATACGCTCACATCGTCCGCAATCTGGGCGGTGTTGTCCGCGATGTTGGACAGCAAACCCGTTGCCGGATCGTCCGGCAGGTCAAGACCCAGCTTTTCAGAGATGCTGTTCTGGAGGTTTGCGCCCCAGTTGTAACCGTTGGCGTAAGCCGTTGAATACTCGATCTTCTCCTTGTGCTTAACGTACTCCGTCCACCCGGACTGATCCTTGATCTTCTGGATGCTGTCGGTGTAGCTGTCGTAGAACGTGTCCAGACCGCTGGTGATGTTGATCTTCACGCCCGGAATAAGATTGATGAGCTTCTCGATCGTCCTCACCATACCGCGGATGACGCCGACAACATACTGGCTGAGCTGCAAAAACAAAATCTCGATTGACGCAATCGGGTGCTGGAACACGTTGCCGAGGAAGTTGATAAGATCGGCAATCACGTTGTAGACCGGCAGATAGAACATATTGTAGACAAACGCGCCTGCCATCGCAAACAGGCCGCAGATCACGCCGACAGCGCTCGTCGTTTCGTTCTTCGCCCGGTTCGTGTAGTTGATGTACGCGGCGATAACGCCGATCAGAATGATGATCGAGCCGATAATCAGCACGATCGGGTTGAGCGACATCACGGCATTGAGCATCTTCTGCGCGGCTGTCAGTGCCTTCGTAGCCGCAGCACAGATCTTCGTCCAGTTCGCCGCCACCGCAAACAGCGCAAAGGCTGCCGCAGCCGCAAGCACCAGCGGGCCGATGACCTCGATGTTGTTCGCCACCCAGTTGATGGCTTCGAGCAGCGGCTGCAAGGCCATGATCGCCATGTTGCTGGCCTGCGTCCAGACGTCCGACCAGGTGAGCGGAATCTCGTTGAACTTCTGATTGGTTTCCTCCGCCGAGGACAGCAGCGCGGACTTGACAACGCTCGCCGTCAGCTCGCCCTCCTGCGCCATGCTGCGGATTTCACCGACCGATACGCCGAGGTAGTCCGCAATCGACTGGATGATAGTCGGTGCCTGCTCGAATACCGAGTTGAGCTCCTCGCCGCGCAGCACGCCCGAGCCCATCGCCTGCGTGATCTGGAGCATGGCGGCTGCCTGTCCCTCGGCGGACGTGCCGGCAATCTTGAACTGCTTGTTCAGCTGCTCGACAAACGCGATCGTTTCCTGATTGCTGCTGAATGCATCACTGGCAAGCAGGCCCATCTTCGCGACCGCATCCGCCGTAGCGTTGTACGCGCCGCGCGAACGCATAGCCGACTGATAGATCAGCTCCTGCAGGTCGGCGGTGCTTTGCAGACCGTCGTTCATCAGATTCAGACGCGCCGTGGTCTGCGTCATTTCGTCCGACATACTCACGATACCGCTCACCAGCTTGGAGCCGAGGAACGCGGTGCCCAGCTTTTTGAGCGATGCCGTCAGGTTCTCTGCCGGCGGCTGCGCCGAGGTCATGCCGCTCCGCAGCTCCTCGACTTCGCTCACGGTTCGGGTGAGTTCTTCGCGCACACCTGCCAATTCGCTGTTAAATTGTGAATACAGACCGGTCGGCGCCGCCTGTTCGGTCAGGCTCTGCATCCGTTCAAATCGGTCGTTGACCGTACTCAGGTTGGACGCGATACGGCTGAGTACATTACTCATACCGTCGCGCAGCTGGACGGTATTTGACAGTGCCATAGAACTCACCTCCCTCGTTTTGCTTTATCCAGAGCCGCCTTTTCGTCCTCGTTGTTCACGACACAAGACGCCCAGATAAATGCCCGTTCTTCCTTGGGCAGACTTAAATATTCGGACGGCAGGATATGGAGCTTTTGCAGGCAGTAATGCGCTGCATACGCTTCATAATCATCAGAGCCCTCACCGTCCCGAATCAGTTTTTTGCCTGTTCCACCAGATCGAGCTTGTCACCGAAGCCGCAGATGTCGAACAGCTTTTCCGTGTAGTTCGTATACTCACCCGGCGTCAGCATGGCCGAGATCAGCTCCTCGGCGCACTTTACGCCGTAGCTGTCCTGCAATTCTGCGTCGTTGAGGTTCGGATAAACCGTGCAGGCGGCTGCCAGCTTGGCAAGGTACAGCACGTTGTCGAATTCCTGACGGAAGCTGCCGCGCTTGCCCGGCACCTGTACGCGGTACTGGCAGTCGCGGCGCAGCGTTTCATCCTCGCGCGAGGAAATGCAGCGCACCTCCCACTCGAGCGGCTTGCCGTCCTCATCGGTGAAGCGGTCGGACACGACCAGCCTTACGTTTTCAACCTGTTTGGCGTTCTGCGCCAGAAATGCGGTAAGATTACCCATTGTACAAATTCCTCCTTATTCCATACCGGACAGCGTGTTAAATTCCTCCGGCATATCCCAGTTATCGAACGTGCCGGAAAGCTCCTCATCGAGCAGACTGTCGCCCGCGTCGAACTTCGCCAGATCGAGCTGTCGATCAGGCAGCCGGTGTGCGTGATGGTCTGACGGCCGGCAGACGAGGACGGGTCCTCGTTGGACACCTGAATCTCAAACGGCGTCATCCTGCCGGTCTTGCAGTAGATCAGGAACCAGCGGCGGAACACGCTCTGGTTAAAGTGCGCCGTGCCCTTCCACGAACCGGACCACCCACTTGGCTTCTTGCCCTTGCCGGTGCGGCCGAGCAGCTTTACGTCCTGAATGTCGACCTTCGCGGACGACTCAAAGCTGTACAGCTGCATCATATTGTAGCGGTTGCCGTCAAGGGTGACGTAGCACTCAGCCATCGAACCGGCTACCGCATCATTTGCTTCCATAACAGGAGCGTTCAGCATGACTTTTCCCTCCTTTATTCAACGATTACCTTCATGTAAAGCTGTTCCATCGCGGAAACCGGCTGTACATGGTCCTCGACCGCAACCGACTTCTTCATGTCGCCCTGCGACACGGTGACGCTGCTGCTGTCAAAGTTCTCAATGGCGCGGATGGTCTGGAGCTGGGTGTGATGCGCTACGATGTCACTCCACAGGCTCACGCGGCCGGAGGCGTCGTTCTGGACTTTGCCGAGGTACTTCGAGTTAAACAGCGATGCAATGTCATTCGCAATCTGGTCGAGCACGCGCATGACCTGATTGGACGAGAAATCCGCGCTCTTTTCGTCTGTAATGCTTACGAACGTGTTGATGTCGGTCAGCACGCGCGTCTGGTCGCCCACACGGTGGAACGTGAACTCACCGGCCTTGATCGCCTTTTCAAGCTGGGTCTGCGTGTAGTTCGTGTCGATGTCGTACTCGCCGGTGTAGGTCGAGTTGGTCATCGAGCGGTTGACCGCGCACGCGGATTCCGCGCCGGTCGTCCAGTAGACAGCCGAGGTATCATCAGATGCACCGACCAGACCGTTCTTGACGGAAATCACGCCCTCATAGTCTGCCGCAGGGTAGCCATGCAGCACGCACTGGAACTTTACGCCCTGCTCATCACGCAGGCGGCGCGTCCAGTTGGCGAACAGACCCTTGACCGTGCTGTTCTTCGTGTCGCAGCCGACCGCGTTGAAGCTGTACGGCTCGATCTTGTCGAGGAACGTCTGGTAAGCTGCATCCTGCACCGCGCCGGTCGTGCCGCCGGTGAGCAGCAGGCCCGCGTTCTCGGTCAATGCCTCGCTGCCCTTCCAGTGCAGATAGTCGTTGTCGGAAAGGTCTGCAACTGCCTTAACTGCCTTCTGCGTGTCCACAAGGGTCGTGCCGATATAGGTCGAAACGTCGTAGACTCGTTCGTCGATACCGTGAAGCCCTCGTTCTGCTGAATCACGATCTTCAGTTCGTTGCCGATCTTGCCCGGATACTTCGCCTCTGCGTACTTGCAGGCTGCCTTTGCACCGCCGCTGTTCAGACGGAACAGGTGCAGCGTCTTGGCATTTGCGAAGATCTCGCGCAGCGGACGCAGCTCGTCCGCCGTGTAGGCGTAGCCGGTCAGCGCAAGTGAGCCCTTCTGGAACTCGCTGTTCTCGATGGTCACGACCTCGTTCTCCGGTCCCCAGTCGAGGGACAGCGGGAAAGCCGCCGTGCCGCGGTCGCCCAGGGTCGCAGACGCACGAGCCGCCGACACAAAGTTGATGTACGCACCGGGCAGAACCTTGTTCTGCACGGTATACATACCGCCGCCTAAAGCCATTTAATTCACCTTGCCTTTCATAAAGTTGTCAATGAGCGCGTCCACCTCGGGAAAGGTGTAGCGCTGATCCTTGTCGAGCAGCACGCCCAGCAGGTCGCGCCGCTCGCGGTATCTGTCGAAGGTCAGGAGCTGTGCGCCGGTAAACGCCGGTGCTCCTGCCTCGTTTTTGCGTTTAACTGCCATTTTCGTTCTCCGTTCCTACGGTGGTCTGCAAATTCTCCATCGGAATATCTTCCGGGATTTCCCGGACAAACTGCCGGTAGTCCGCGAAGAAATGCAGCACATCATCTGTAATTTCCCACGAGAGATTGCTCCCGCGCAGGCTTTCCGTGCGCCGCAGCAGCAGCGTGAGCGTCTGTGCGGTCTCTCGGCACTGCTCCTGCGGACGGCCGTCCGACGGGAAGAACCGCACGTCCATGTGCTGCACGATCTCATGCAGGCCGGACGGGTACGGCGTGACGTCCGCACGAAGCTGCCGAATGGAGAAGCACGGCACAGAGAAGCCCTGCTCGATGCTCTCGGTGTAAATGTCGTATTGCTCCGGCGGAAACGCCGTGCGCAGACGGTCTACAATTTCCTGTACGGTGTTAATCATTTGCCCTCCATCATGCGGCTGAGAAATTCCTCGCTTTTGGCCTTGATAAAGTCCGGCGCTTCTTTCTGGAAGTCGAGCAGACCCTCACGCAGCATATGCCTGCCCTCGACAAAGCCGTTCACAAGGCGCTTGCCGATGGCCGGAACGTACCGTCCGACCTCCTGCCGGTGGCCGTTCTCGACCCACGGCGCGTACTCGATGTTGTTGTAAATTTCCGCGCGGTAATGCTTTCCGCTGCGCTTCGCCTTGGTGATGAACCAGTTACGCCGCAGGTGGCCGCGGTCAACCGGTGTCAGTTCCTTGACGTCGGTCAGCAGACCGTTCATCATCTCGTCCAGCAGTCCGGTGTAGAAAGCGTCCATCTCCTGCTCGCTGGCGGCGGCCTTAATACGTTCGTTTAAGTCGCGCAGCTCGTGAAAATCACAGCTTCCCCAGCTTGCCATTACGCTCGCTCCTCTCGGACAGCGGAAAGCTGCTGATGGGTCGGATAGACCACGCTTTCGCCGCTGTATTTCAGCCGATAGGTCACGCCATACTGCTGAACCGCAATGTGGCAGCCTGCCGGAACGGTCAAGTCCGGCGCACAGTAAATCGTCGCCTGATAGCTGATCTGACCGCTGTTTGCGTCGGTCCTGCTGTCCGGTGTACCCGAAAACGACAGTGCACATGGGATATTCTCGTGCAGCACTGCGTCCGGCGTTACGACGGTTTCGCCGTTCACTTCCTGCTTGCGTGTGCCGGTGACGGTCATCACGCCGTCATAGGTCTGCTCAAGCAGCGCCCGTTCCAGCTCCGGATTGCCGAGCATACTACCACCTCATCTTTCGATAGGCATTCAGCTGTGCCTTGTAGTCGGTGAGGAAGTCACCCGAGCCTGCCAGCGCCGCCAGCTGCTCCGCCGCCGTGGCAAAGGAAAAGGACGTATCCCCTCTGGACACGCCCTTTGCGGCAGGCTGCATATTCTCGTTCTGGAGCTGAACGCTGTTTACCAGGCCGCGCACCATAAGCGCTGCAGTGTTCGTCAGGCCGTCCGGTGCCTCGGTCAGATTGCAGTAGTTACAGATCTGCTCGAGCACCAGATCGCAGGCGAACTCAAGCGTTTCCTGCGGCAGGTTCGGCAGCAGGCTTTGCGCCCGCAGCATCAGCGTTTCCCTTGTCATTTCTGCGCTTCCCCCTCGGTTTGTCCTCGGTCGGCTCGGTTTCCTCCTCGGCGGTCACGGTTTCCACGGTAAAGCCCGCACGGCCGGAGAACCAGCTTGCAAGCCACTCGTTATCCGTCTGCGCCTCACCACTGACGAACTGCACACCGCCGATCTTGCGGTCGTACTCCTCGCTCGGTGCCTTGATCTTGTACATCATGTGCACCTCACTTTACCTTGAAGTTACGCAGCACGCCGGCAGCGCGGGACTTCTTGAGCACGGTAGCGGCTACCATTTCCACGTCACCGGCCTTGACTGCACCTGCGGTGGAGAAATCAGGCAGCGTGGTCGAGATCACCTTGCCGCCCATCGGAGATACGGCGTGGAAACCGTCCAGACCCAGACGGACTGCGTACAGGTCGGTCAGACCCGTAACCGTGGTCTTAGACGAGGACGCGCCGTATTCACGCGACGTAATCGGCACGACCGGCTTTTCCTTCTTCTCGGCGGTGTCGTAGTAATACTGCATATCCATGAACGGAATGCCGTTGTAACCGCTCATCTGACGGCCGAAAGCGTCCTCGGCGTGGGTCAGATAACCGGCACGGCGGGCGCACGAGCGGATCTTGGTCAGCAGCGCCGCATTGCCGATGAGCATAGTCGGCACACCGTCCAGCTCGGAGAGGAACTCGTCGAGCATATCGAGCACGGTCTTGTAGTTGGTGTCGATGGCCGCCGAGGTGGACAGGTCGATCGCCTTGGAGGCGTCGGCGTTGAGCTCGGTGGAGGTGCCGACAAGCAGCGTATCCAGACCGTCAAAGCCCTTGGTGCCCTTGTCGCCGTTGATGGCAGTGTAGTGGAACAGGTTGGTGGTCGCCTTGATGTGCTCCTCGAGCTGGAACTGCACCTCGTTGATCTGACCGTTCGCGGTGTTAGCGAGAACACGGTCGATCTTGAACGTACCGCCGAAGATCTTGAGGTCAACCGACTTGGTTTCGCGGTCGGCAACGGTCTCGGTGTAGTCGGCGTTGATGTCGCGGAAGTCCGCGCCTGCCGGGGTCTTGAGCTGAGTGTAGCCATAGGTCAGGGTCGAGCCGCCCGTGCCGGGGGAAACCGAGTTGTCAAACGTCAGTGCGTTCAGCAGCATGGAGCCGCGGCGGAACTGGTCGATAACCTGCTGGTCCACATGGTTTGCCATGCCGACCTTTGCCTGTGCGAGAGTGATAGGCATTTTTCATCTTCCTTTCTTTATCCGTTGGTGTTGTATACTTCTGCGAGAGCGGAACCGAGGTCGTTTACCGTGTTCGGCTTGCCGCCGGACTGCGGGTCATAGCCGCCGTTCGGGTTTCCGCCCTTGCTGCCCTGCTTGCCGGACTGACCTGCACTGTCCTCCTCGAACAGCCACGCCTTGTCTTTCTTCAGCGTTTCGAGCTGCGCGTCCAGACCGGTCACCTTGCCGTCCGTGCCGATCTTGATGTCGTCCATCGAGAGCGCCGCACGGGTCAGCTGCGGATCGCGTGCATGGGCACGGGTCAGTGCCAGGTCGATGGCAGCGTCGCGGCGGATGTTCGCGGTGTCGGTGTCGTACTTGGTCTGGAGGGTTTTGAGGTCATCCTCCAGCTTCTTCGGGTCCTTGCCGTCCCACGCCTTGGCGGCGGCACGCAGGTCCTTGATGGTGTTGTTCGCCGTGGTCAGCTCCTGCGCCTTGGTGTCCAGGTCGGCCTTGGGAACGTAAGCACCGCCGGCGGCGTTGACCACCTCAAACTTTGCGTCCTTGGCTGCCTGCTGAAACTGCTCCCACGTTAGTGCGCCCTTTTCAAAAAGGCTTTTGAGAAATTCCATTGTTTTTGCTCCTTTCATCGAAAAATGGGTATGAAAAAACCACCTTGACGGTTGTCTTGGTGGTTAGTTCTTCGGTTGTACGACAAAGGCGCCCCTTGCGGAGCGCCCCTATCGGGATTTCTGGTATTTTGGTGGGTGTGCCCTTTCCCACATTTCTTTTGACCCAGAGGGTGCGTAGCAGCACAATCTCTACTTCAAAATACCTTTTCTATCAATTTTCGCAAACAATTTGTTACGATGCCGGCCGCATGGACATCGGCAGCGCGTTCTGGTAAATTCCCATGACCTTCATGCGGAACTGCTGTTCGTTCAGCGTATCCGGGTCACCGGTGTTATACGGGTCAAAGTAGCCGCACGCATCCGGCATTTCTTCTTCCAGATAGTCGCACAGGTCAGGGTTTTCCTGCTGAAAAGCGTCATACGCATCCGAAAGCGTTGCAGGGAAATCAAACGAAAAACGCTCTGCATCGTACTCGCCGTACAGGAACTTTGCAATCATCAGCATCAGTTCATTGGTGTATTTCATAACGCAGTCCAGTCCTTTCTTGGCGTCCGCTTGACTACCACACTGACGATTTCGCCGGTGTCATCCGCCGAAATAACAGAAATGCCGTCGTAAAAACGAACATATTTGCCGTCCGGCTGTTGGTAGTTTGCGGGCTTATTCAGTATACGCAGTAATTCTTCCTTGGTGAACGTGAATTTATCCTTGCCGGTTTTCTGACCGAGCACACGGTTGAGTGCGTGCTCACGGAACGCAAATCCGGCATCGCTGAAATACTGATAGGTTTCTTTCAGCTTGGCGCGGTACTCCGGGGAATAGGTTTCGGTGCTGTCGATTTTCTCAAACAGGCGTTTGTTCTCCATCATTATCCCCCATTTCTTACTTTCAGTATACTTGATATTGCGGAATTCTTCAAGCGTTTTCGGTGCTTTTTCACCCAAGACGCGCTGATATTCTTCCCACTCGGTTTTGTCTGCGTCCCCATCAACATACTTCTTCCGCCATTCCTCATACGTCAGCTTCTTCTCGACATACTCGGTCTTGCCGGTCGCGGGATTTCTGGCGGCACGCTTACTGCCGATCTGGAACTCCGTCACCGGGACGGTGGTACACCGGCAGCGTGGGTGCAGCGGCGGATAGTTAATGCCGGTTTCACGCTCCGCGAGCGGAAACTCGCGCTGATCCAGAGCACCGCACACCGTGCAGGTCTTGAGATCGAGCGCCGCCTCGAACCGATAGGAGCGGATACCGGTTTCCCGGTATCCCTGTTCGGCAGCTTCAGCCGCCATATGGACGCTCTCAGTGTGGATGAGCACCGCCGCGCGGCTCTCAGACACGCCCATGCGCTTGGCAAACTCTTTCGTCATGCGGTCGAGCGAGTCGCCGCGGACAAAGCCGCGTGAGAGCGTCTGCATCAGCTCACGGGTCAGCTTGTCCTTGTCTGCCCAGATGCGTGAGGAAAACTCACTGCCGGCCCATGGCGTAGCGAGGATCTTCTCGACCGTCTGCGGGTCAATCCTTGCGAACGTGCTTGCCACATCGACCTGCTGGCTGACGGCGTACACCGTGCGGTAGTAGGTGTCGGTGTAACGCTCCTGCAAATGGTCGCGCAGCACATCGCGCTGAGAGCTGAACAGCTCCATCATACGCAGTTCGACTTGCGTCTGCAACGCCTGCAAACGTGAGATGCGCGACCGGAGATAAACCTCCTCCAATTCCTTGTCAAAGCCGCCGGCAAGCGCCTTCGCGCGGAACTCGTCCAGCGACATCCGGAAGTCCTCCAGCTCTGCATCCCGCAGCAGCCTGCGTGCATCTGCCATGCTGACGCTCTCGTTCTCGGCGTATCTGGCGTAGAAGATCGAGATTTCCTTGTCCAGTTCGTGCAGAATGCGCTCGTATTCCCGATGGAACCGCAGACACAGATCATCGTCCTCACGTTTCTGCTTCTCGGCGAGCTCGATGGCACGTTTGCGCCAGTACGCGCCGTTCAGCTTATCCGCTGCTGCCATCGCCTACACCGTCCTTTGGTGGAAACTGAAACTGCGGCTGCTTCTCGGCTGCTGCCTGCTGTTCCTTTTCCATCTGCTTCTGCTCGCTCTCGGCATCGTCTACCCACGGATGGTTTGCGAGTATCGTTCTGTCCGAGATAATGCCGACCGACTGCTGCGCGATCTGCGCGGTTTCGAGGTCGTTCTGCACCATGTTGCGCGTCCATGTCTGGAGAATGCGTTTCGGCTGCGCGATACCCTCCAAGCGGCAGATAGCACGCACCAGCTCGGCAAAGCCGGAGCGGAACTGCGTTTCCAACATCACGGCTTTCAGCTCAAGCAGGCTGTACAGGTACTTGAGCGCCACACCGGACGAATTGCCGAAATTCTCCGGATTCGGGTCAACGCCCATGCCGGAAACGAAGATCTGACGGCGGGTTCTCTCGAGAAAGGCGTTACGTGCCTCAAACGGGATTTCCGCACGGATGGTATCCACACCGCCGTCTCCCTCGACCTTGATGAGCTTGCTCTTTTTGAGGTCGCTCATGAACTCGGTCTTGTCCGTGCCGCCGTAGTTCTTGATGACGAAGATGACCTCCTGCACGTCCTCCATATCGTTGGCGAAGCCGGAAACCACCTTGTCGTAGGCGTCGATCAGGTCACGGTACAGCGGCAGATCGCCCATGCGGTCGGCGTTGTTGTAAAACGGGATGAACGGCACAGCGCCGAGGCCGTGCCGCAGCTCCTGTCCGACTTCCGGGTAATCGAAGTAAGCATAGCTGCCGGACACGCCGTTCTGACGGTAAAATCGGCAGGTCGTGTCGTCCCAATACTCGCACACCTGCACGGTCTGACCGCTTTCCGGGTCGAGCATGGTGTAGCAGCGCAGCACACCGACTAAATCGCTCTCCAGCGTACCG
The DNA here is from genome assembly GCF_003481925.1 of Butyricicoccus sp. OF10-2. Lineage (NCBI taxonomy): Bacteria > Bacillati > Bacillota > Clostridia > Eubacteriales > Butyricicoccaceae > Butyricicoccus > Butyricicoccus sp. OF10-2. The sequence continues at coordinate 28,868 of NZ_QUMC01000019.1, forward strand.
GAGAACACCGGCACGATCTGCTCCGGGTCTACGGTATGATAGCGGAAACGGCCGTCTGTGCCGCGCCAGTAATGCAGCCACCCGACCGAGGTGTTGCTCGCGTCAATGCCGAGCTGCATGGCCGTTGCGGTGTACTGATCTCCGAGGATCTCTGCGATCCGCTCGTTGGCGGTCTTGTTCCCCACATCGAACACCGGCGGATAGCTCAGCGCGTAGGAAACCTTCTGCGTCACGAGCAGATTATGCCACGAGTGCGAAATGCGGTTGTCCGCGAGGTGCAGCGGATTGCCGAGCGCCTGCTCGGTCTCTGCCTGCCGCTGCAAAACGCTGTTGTCCTGCTTGATGCGGTTGACGTTGCTGTAATAGCGCCGCGCCTCGTCCGCTGCGCGGATGAACTGCCCGTGCCCCTGTAAAAGCCGCTGAATCGTGCGGCTGTTCACTTTCACCATACGCTGACCCCTCCTTTCCTGGTAAACTGCTCCGCAACGCCGGTCGTGGCGTCGGGAGCGTCATCATGGGCATTCTTGCCCTCTTTCTGGTAATGTAACATTGCTTTTGCGTACTCCGGCCAGCGGTCGCGCCAGTTTGCGGGGTAGTAAATGTGATCCTGCACCCACGTTGAGTTGGTGAGGATACGCGCGACCTTGTTCTCGCTCTGGTGGAACCACTCCACACGGCAGCGGTTGGAGCCGAGCCGCCGAAGCTGCTCCTGCACGTTGCGGGCAAAGCCGCGGCCGCCGTTGTTGCTCTCGATTTTCGCGAGGTTTACGCCGTGCGCCAGCAGCCGCCGTGCGGTTTCCGGCTCGGTCACTTCCATCGGATCCTTTGTGTAGTAAATGTCGAGCACATACGCCTCGTGCGCGTACTCGCCGTAGATGATGCTGCACAATAGTCCGCGCCGGTGTCCGCCGTGTCCGTGTAGCTGCGGATATGGGTAAACAGCGGATTGCCGTGCTCGTCCCTCGGAATGTCCGTATAGGTCTTGAAGCTGCTGTACAGACGGCCTTTGAGGTCGATCGGCTGCTGCTGATAGTTCGCGGACGCGATTTCCTCGCTCATCGTGCGAACCTTGTCCTCGTAGTCCTCGCGGGTGAGAACCGCATCGCACAGCATGGTGCCGTCGTCCTGCAAGGCCTTCATGGTGATGAGTTCCGCGTCCTGCCAGTGCTCCAGAGCGCGTCCTGCGAGGTCGCCGGTCGCCCAGCGCGTCATGATGATAACGATCTTGTAGCCGGTTTCGGTTCGGGACAGCATCGTGTCCGTGAACCACTGCCACTGCTTGTCGAGTGCGCCCTCGTTAAACGCCTCCTCGGCCTTCTTGATCAGGTCATCGAGAATCAGCTTGCGTGCGCCGAAGCCGGTCGCCGTGCCGCCTGGAGAGGTAGCGAGGTAGCTCGCGTACTGCCCCTCGAGCGCCCACTTGCCCGCAGCGGCCTCGCCGTACTTGATGCGGGTCTGCGGAAAAATGTCCGAGAACACAATGCGGTTCGGGTCGAACCGTTCCTCCACAATACCGTCACGGACTGCCCGTGCGAACGTCGTGGACAGCGTTTCGTTGTAGCTGCCGGTCATGATCTGCTCGGACGGGTCGCGCCCAAACAGCCACTGGCTCAGCAGCACCGCCGTCCGGCTCTTGCCGTGTCGCGGCGGCATATTGACCACCAGCACCTTGCGGTCGCTCTCACAGAACGCCTGTAAGCGCCGACACAGCGTCTTGAGGTACGGCCGGTCCTCGCGGTAGAAGTCCGGCGCCATCAGCTTGCAGAACGACCAGAAATCACGCCGGGCAAGCTCTATGCGAGCCGCGCGGCGAATGCGAGGGTCAACCATCGTCCGCCAGCTTTCGCAGCTCCTCGGTGGTCAGACCGGCAAGCGGGTTGTCTACCTCGAGCGTGCCGGAGTGCTCGATCTGCTGCACAAACGCGCCCGCCGCTTTCGCTCTCAGCTCGGAGGCTTTGAGGCGGTCCTTGGTTTCCTCTCCCTTGTCGCGCATGACGTTCGTCCAGAAGGCGTTTATCTCCTCCATGTCGGCAATGCGCGGCGTTTCAAGGATTTTATCCCGCTCCGCGATGTAAACAGCAAGTTTCCGCAGGTTTTCACTGCCGATGGATTGAAATCCGTTGTCATCCCTCGCCTTGTACCCGGCAAGCCGCGCCGCCTCCGCCGCCGTCTTGCCCTGCTTGTAATAATCTACCCAAGCCTGCTGCTTGGCTGTCAGTTTGCTCACGCGCTCACCGTCCTTTCTGAAAATGGGTAAAAGAAAACCGCCCTAACAACTGTTAAAGCGGTCTCTTTCTATTTCTTCTTGTTGAGTTCAGCCAATTGCTCTCCAAGTGTTTTTTCTTCATCTATTTTCTTATCGTTCTTTTCCTGATAGAGTCGATTTCTTGCTTCGATATAAGCCAATGTCTCCAACTGTTCTTTTGGTAGCGATCTCGATAATGTTTGTCGCGATGCATTCCTTTGGTTTGCATTATATGCTGATTTTATTTTCTGCAAATCTTCATTCATTTGATCTACTTTATTCAACAGCATATATAATAATAGCTGATTACGCTTATCATCGCTAACCGATGTATCAGAGAGTGATGTATCGGTTATATTTGCAGGTTTAATATTCAACTCATTAATTATAGAATTAACGTTGTTTCCTTCAGTAGCTTTAATTGCCGTTTTTATTTGCTCTCGCGCCTTTACGACACCACGATACCCCATTTGTGAATCATAATCGATGCAAGATATGCAACCAACATCAAAAATCCTTTCTGTACCCTCCTGTTGAACTATAACGACCGGCTTATTAAAGGCTTGGCGAATACCCAATTCAAAAAGGACATTCGGATTGCGCGTGCTCAAATCGCAAATCGCCATTGGCGCTTCAAGTAGATTTTTAATTATTTTCGTCTGAATCAAGCTGCTTTTACTGTCTTCATCTACTCGATGTGGTATATATCCAGCTGCTTCAATCGCCGGACTGAATACATCTTGATAAACTTTCAGAAAAGGTCCTTCTTCGTACCCTGACGGATCACTAATCGGCATAATGACAAAACACGTTTTCTTTTCTTCGTTCATGCTATCACCCTACATACTGTATTTATTTTATTATAGCGTAATAAGTCATAATCTGCAATGAAAAAGCACCCTTTCATACAAGAGTGCTCTTTCTAGGTGATAGTACATGAAGCAAGAGGAACAGGGTCTGCGTTTCACCCCTGTCAACTTCACGATACTATTAAAACACAGATTTAGGTGCACGTTAGGCAAATTTTCACGGAAGGTCTAAATATTTTTCGACCAGCCGAATAAACTCCGCATTCCATGTATGCGCCGTCCTCTCGCTCACCGGCACGCACATCGCCGCACCATACAGCGTATGGCTGCGCTTCCAGTACACGCGGTCGATCAGCTCCATGCGCTGGTGTCCGTGCTTCATGCGCTCAGTTCCCGAGATGGCAGCCCGCACCGCATCATACCGTCGCTGTTCTTTATCAGTCAGGCGGTCAACGACCGCACGCTCAACCGGACTACCGCCGCTGCTGTGACCGCCGGACGCGCCGTAGGCCGGTGTGCAGGGCATGTCACCCACGCTCTCCGCCTTGCGCGCGAGCGCCGGATACGAACGGATGATGCGCTTTGTGTACTCCCACCAGTCCTCACGATTGTTCAATGCTTCCCCTCCCTGTCCGTAATGCCGTAGCGCCACACGAGATAGCGCCGAACCTTATCGCTGTATTTAGTCAATATTCTTGTGCGCCTCCTGATATTTCCGCATGATGCCAACCGCTACGCGGCAGGCTTCGTCGCAGGCGGCTACCATCTTTTCACGGCCGTGCAGACCACCGTAGTATTCGATCGTTGCCAGCTCCTCGGCTGTCGTGGCCGGGTCGAGGATGCGGATTACCTGGTTAATCGTCATGGGTGTCCTCCCTCTCTTTGGCACGCCGTTCTGCTCCGTGCAGGATAGCCTGAATGGTGTATGCGTCCAGCAGTGTCATAACCGGAATGGTCTTCCTGCATAGTTTCAGCAGGGTTTTCGCTGTTTTCTTATCTACCGGGCCACTGAAATCGTTCATTTCTTGTCCTCCTCTCGGATTGTTCTCAGCAGTTCCTCATGTAACTCGCTGAATTTCCCGTCCCAGAAGTGGACCCGATGCAGCACAAGGAAGAACAGCACCAGCCACAGGATACAGTCCAGATTGACCAGCAAATCAGTGATTGTCATTCCTGCACCTCCGGCAACTGCGGCAACGGCCGCCAGAACAGCACATCGGTTCCGGCTTTCAGCCCGCCGACAAAATACGGCTGCTCATCCCAGGTACGCAGCGTTTCCACTCTTGCACGTCCCCACTTGTTGTACGTCAACACCGGCACACCGCGCTCCGGCAGGCGCTCCTTTGGGTTGATCCAGCCGTTCTGTTCGATCAGCTGGGTCACTGCCTCGCGGATCAGGCGCAGCCATGCAAACCGCAGTTGTGATCATGCCCGCAGCCGAGGCAGGCCAGAGAGCCGGTCTGCACTTTCAGCTGTCCGAGGGCTTCGATAAGTTCTTTTGTATTCATGCTTATCCTCCTATCAGACATCGTTATAGCGGTTCAGGCAACGAGTATTATTGCAAAACCGTTTCTGACCGATTACCTTTAACGGCTGTCCGCAAAACTGGCAATACACCGCTTCTGTTCTCGGCGGGACATCATCCGCGTGTGTACCGCCGTATCTCATGCGGTTTACCATGCACAAAACCGACCCCGGCTGAGCCGCGGCAATGCAGTGTTCCTTTGCTTTGCAGTAATAACATTCAGGCGTTGCCATCTCTCATCAGCTCCTTCCGCAGCTCCTTGAGCTTGTCCGTCAGCAGGCTCTCGGCCTTGCTCCCAGCTTTCAGCTTGCCGCCCTTGTCGCAGAGATTGAAGCGCGGACAGTTGACATTATGCGTACCGCCGCCGGGAAAGAAGTCGTCGCCCTCGTACCAGCTGGCGGTGAAAAAGCTGCCGTCCGGCAGGTCGAGCCGGTACACGTTAAGCCCGATCTCGGGCGCCTTGTGCCAGATACCCCAGTTCTGCCAGTCGGCCAGGACGGCCTTGCGCTTGCTCTCGTTGGTCAGGGCGAGAATGTCCTTACCTGTCAGTTCCAGCATCATACCTCATTACCTCCCATTCGCAGCAGCTCTGCGGCCACGCACTCCGAACAATGCTCGATAAGATTGTCATGGTCCTTGATTTCTCGCGGAAATCTGCAATACTCGTCGCAGAACCCCTCCATCACCTTGTTTGCCCGCTGCTCCCAGCAGGCCAGATGGAACTCGGGTGCAGTCCGCACGCCCTGTCCGCAGAATTTACATTTTGCCATTGTTCTCCTCCCGATTCACGCTCGCCGCCGGCGAAAAACCATCCGGATACCGCCGTTCCAGCTTCTCGATGTTTGCCTGCATGATGTACTCCAACGGTACGTTCATCAGTTCAGCCATCAAAGTCACATACCACAGCACGTCGCCCAGCTCTTCGATAATTTTGGACGGCTGCCACGGATGTCCCTGATACATACACTTCTTGACTTCATCGGCTACCTCGCCAGCCTCGCCGGTCAGGCCGAGAGCGGCATTTGCCGTGTTATAGCACTTCGGCGTCGCTGTACGCATGGCCTTGCGCTGATATTCTTTAATCGTCATTACTGTTCTCCTTACTGCGGTTCATAACCCGATTTTTCCATTCCCGCTCCCAGTCCGAAAGCTGCGAATCGTCCTGCCCTCGGTCAGTACCGCCGATGTTCGCCGGGCTGAGATAGCCGCTCGAGTCCTCCTGCTTTGGTCTGCTCTGCTCTTTCGGCCTGGACAGGTTCGCTGCCGTCAGCACGCCGTTTTTCAGCCGCTCACGCAGTACGGTCATAAAGTACGGCACATAACCGCGGCTGTCGCTCTTGGCGTGGCCGACTGCATAATGCGCAGTAGCCGTTATCACCTCATCGGTCATTCCTAATGACCTCATCTTGGCGATAGCAGAGCGGTTCGCCTTGTTCAGCCGTTCTCCTAAAATTTCCTCCACGTCGCTGTGTAGTAGAGTAGAATTACTATCTATATTCCTATCTTTTTCTTTTACTTTACTATGTGTACTTTCGTCAGAGGGAAACTGGGGTTTCTCGCTTGTGAAACCGGGGTTTTCCTCGCGGGAAACGAATTTTTGCAGCAAAACACTGCGAGAGCTGATCTCCCGCATTTCCTGCTCGGTCAGAAGCCACAGTTCCCACTTCACCTCCGGATTGGTTCGTCCGGCAGTCGCAAAGTAGTAGTGCTCCTGGATTCTGTGCGAGGTGATAATGCCCTGCTGGAATAGGTCGCCGTCGAAAAGCCCGTGCGCCGCCAGACAATCTATCATCTCTGCAATTTTTTCTGCGTCCGGCTCATAGCGTCCGGACAATACTTCGCTTTTAATGGACCAGATCACGCCGTCACGGTCGCTATCGCCGTAGGCTAAATAATAGCCTTTGTCGCGGTACGCCATCACCAGCAGCTGTAAATACACCACGATCGCCGCCGCGCCGTATTTGCGCCGTGCGGTAATCAGCTTCGGGTCGCTCATCAATCCAATATCGTGACGGAAATAATCCAGCCCGTTCTTGGTCGGTCTGCCCGTAGTATCACCTCCGGTTTTCAGGGCAGGAAGGGCGGGGTTGCCGCCCTGTGCCTTGCCTGCTTACGCCAGAATGATAACGTCCTCGCGGAGCTCCTGCGGAATGTGCTGCTCGAACCAGTCGCGGATATTTGCGATAGCCTCACGCTCCATGCATCCGCATCAGCCGCAAAGAGCGCCGCCTGCACCTCATCGCCGGTCTGGCGAATACGGAACACGAACGGACTTTTCGGCTGCTCAACCTCGGTAAAGGTACGGTACGGCGCCAGTACAACCGGGTTCGGCACGCTCACCTGCTTCACAAGAGAAATACCGCTGCGGGCCGTCACGCGCTGCGTCATGCCGTCATCCGCCAGCGATACGCCGTTCTCGGTCGTTACCGTGCTGATGAGCTGCACCAACGTGTCGCGGACTTCGGTCGGCACGAAATGCGTCTGCATATTGATGATGAACTCCTCCACGCCCAGCCAGCGGCCAAACGGGAACGTTGGTGCGGACAGCTCGGCTTCCAGCAAGCACTCACGCGCCTTGTCGCTGTTCAGCTCGCGGTACAGGTGCACGCTGTCGTAATCCGCAACGTGGATAACAAAGCGGCGGCTGAGGCTGTCCTCGTCCTCAGCGCACTCATCCGTGCCGCTCTCGATGTAGTCGCGCACCGCCGAAAGCGTATGTACCGCCAGCGGCGATGCCGTCAGCTCGTTCGGAATGCGGTGCAGCGTGCGGTCTGCATAGTGGCTGCCGTTGCGGAACTCCAGATGCGGAGCCGAAAGGTTTACGATATATTCCAGTGCTTCCTTGATCATTTTGAATATCCTCCTATTGATTTACGCCAGCTTGACGACCTTGGGTTCGGTGTCAACGGACGGGTCGAACGACTGCTGACCGGGCACCTGCGGCGTGTACTCCATAACGATGGGTTCTGCGTCCGTGCCACCGAGCAGCAGTGCGCCGTCGATCGGCTTGACCGGAATCAGCTTGCTGCTCACCTCCGCACGGACAGCCACGCTGTCGCGGTTCTCGGTCGGCACGATGGACAGCTTGATGGTCAGCGTCCGCGCCTTTTTCGCCTCAGTGTTGAAGTCGCGGCAGTTTTTCATGATGCGCGTCAGCTCGTAGGCCGTGCGCTCACCGATCGCGCCGTTCATCATGTCCAGAATGCTGATCTCCTTAACTTCGCCGGTGTTATTAAAGTTACTCATGGTTGTACCTCTCCTTCATCTCACGTTTGTAGAATCTCATCAGACCGTCTATGATCTCGCCAGGTGTCATGCTCCAACGAGCAGCGTATTTCAGCAGCGCCGATGCAGTGCGCGGGTCTACGTCAAATGTAATCTTCATGAAATTCTCCTCTTATTCCGGACAAATCCGAATCTCAATCCCCGGAACTCCCGTTCAAACCGCCGCTGCCATGCCTCTGCCCTGCTGTTGCCGGCGGACAGGTGCAGCAGCCAGATGGTGAGCACGCCGCTGAGATCCTGCTTGTGCAGCCACTTGATAACGTCATTTACCTCGAAATGGCTGTGCCGGATGCGGTCTTTCAGCACCGAGGGAATCCGGTCGCTGCGGTTCAGCAGGCGCTCCTCGTAGTTGCATTCAACCGCGATGTAGGTCAGCTTATCGGCGGTGACGCCCAGATTCGCGGTGTCCACCGCCCAGAGCAGGCGTTCCTTAGTGCGGCCGTCCTCGATGAGGAAGCCGAGCGGCTCGTCCGTGTTGTGGAACGTACGGAACGGAACGACCGTCAGGTGTCCGAACCGCAGAACCTCGCCTGCCTTGATGAGATGCGCCGCGTCCATTGCGTCCTTGTGGGCGGCGGCTGTGCCCTCGCTCATATAGATCGGAACGCCGCCTTTCAGCAGCTGTGCGGCGGCTTTGGCGTGGTCCTGGTGCTCATGGCTGACCAGACACGCGGTAATGCCCGCCACGCCGTAGCCGAGCCGCTTTTGCAGCTCCTTGAACGTCAGTCCGCACTCCAGCAGCAGAGTCGTTTCACCGTCCGACACAACGTAGGCGTTGCCGCGAGAGCTGCTCGCCAGTGATGTAAACGTCAAATCGGGCACGCTCCTTTGCTGTCAGGCGGCGTTTCCGGTTCTTCGGGCGGAATATCGACCTTTTCCTCGGGTGCGTTGTCCGCGAACTGCGTAGACTTGCGGATGATGTCCTGCACCCACTCGGGCAGTTTGCCGAACACTTCCATGTCCGGCTCATCCGCATCAAATACGAGGATTTCACTCTCCGGCTGCGGTGCCGGAAGGCCTTTAGGGAAACCGGTGACCGCCTCGATGCGGTTGTACTTGCTACCGTCATCCTTTTCAACGACGGTCACGCTGAGCATGGCCGGTACGCCTGCCATCTGCATCAGATCAAAGCCATCACCGGCCGGATCCAGCTCCGCATCGGTCAGCGCCTTACCGCGCCATGCGGTCAGCATCTGGAATAGCGCCGCACGCTCATGCAGCGACACCGTAAACCGGCGGGACGACAGCCAGCGCGGCTTGTCCTCGCCGTCCACCTCGACACGCTCATCCGGTATCTCGAAGATGAACATACATTCCTCGGCGTACTTGCCCTGCTTCTGCTTCTCGAACTGCTTGTACTGCTGACCGAGGTCAACGACCGCAACGCAAACACCTATGTAGGTGCCGCCGTCCATCAGCGGAATGCTGCTCACGACCTTGCGTTTTGCTTTCAGGCTCATTCGATTCTCAACTCCTTATCCTGCTCCGAAACCACCAGCCGCACGACCTGCGAGCCGATAGGCTGCAAATGTGTAACACTCTCGGCGTTGTCCACGAAAAGCGGTACACGGCGGTCAAAATGTGCGGAAAGCGTGTCGATAATGTCCATGCCAATGTTGATTTGCATGGCGTTGTTCGTGCCCTCGAACGTCGAGCCGTTCCTGTCCATCGGCTCACAGCAGTCTGCCAGACCGCCGTTGACCTGCTCAGTGAACAGTCGCCAGCGTGTCAGACGGAACTTGCTGTTGACGCTCTCGGTGATAGCCTGCACGCGGTAGCGTGTAAACTCCTCGCACATGGCAATGAGCCTGTCCATCTGCTCGACCTTGGCGGCGGCTTTGCGCTGCTCGGTCTGCAACTCGGCAATGCGCTTTTTCGTGTCCGCGAGTGTCTGCTCCTTGGCAAGAACGGCATCGCTTTCCAGCTTGCGGCGCGTCAGCTCGGCGTGCTCGGTTTCCAGACGGGTCTTTTCCGCAGCGGTGTCGCTGTTCAATCGGTCGAGCCGCTTTTCCGTATCCGTGATGAGCATCTGGATGGCGTTCCTGCGGCGGTCGTAGTCCGGCAGGTTCTCCGGTTCTGTGATGACCGGCGGCGTATATCCGTCAAGGGCAATCTGCGCTTTCTGCACCTCGTCCTGTGCGGATTTCAGCGCCGTTTCCGCATTCGCAAGGCGCTCCTGCGCGGCGGCAATGCCCTGCTTGACCAGCTTGCTGTCCTCAAGGAGTGCGCCCTTACGCTGCTGCTGATAGGCGGCAAAGGCTTCGCGCGCCTCTGCAACCTGCTCTGCCGGCAGCGGCTGATGGCAGGTCGGGCAGACGGTTTCCGTGAACTCTTCCATGTCAATCGCACGCCAGCGGGCACGGTAATCGTTTAGGCGGGTTTCGCCGTCCGCGATGTACCGCTTTTCATGGTCAATGGTTCTCTGAAAGCGATCAACGTCCTGCTTACGTTCGGAAAGCGCACGGCGCAGCTCGTCGGTCTTGTCCTCGACCGGCACGCGCTGACTGGCAAGATGGGCGTTGTTTTCGGTTTCCAGCTCACGGAGCTGATTTTGCAGTGCGCCCAGCTCGTTGCGTGCCTGTGCGGCAAGGGTGTTGTTCGTGAGCTTCACAAGCTCGCCCTGCACCCGCTCGCGCTCGGCCTGCAAACGGTCGCTTTCGCTGTGCGCTGCCGCGAAGTCAAGACTTTCCAGCTCCGCTACCATGCGGCTGCATTCATCCACGCGGACCGGCAGCGTGTTCAGGTTTGCGTTCATGTCCTTGCGCTGCTTCATCAGCACGGACTTGTATTCATCCACTGTCCGGCGGCCGACTTTCTCGGTCAACTCGGCAAACTGCGGTGCAGTCGCGAGCAGCTGCTTGTCCTCCGGCAGACCGCAGATCTCAGCGAGCAGCGTGCGGCGGTCTTTCCAGTGCATTCCTTTCGTTACCGCCCAGACATCGGTGAGCAACTTAAACTGTCTCTCGTCGATCAGCTCTGCAATGCGGCGCTTGTATGCGTTTTCGGCAAGCGGCACATCGTCGATGTAATAGTCACGGGTGTCACCGGCGTAGCGCTCGATGGACGAACCGCGTGGCTTCTCCCACTTCTCGCGGAGCACCTTGCGCAGCTTGATTGGCTCGCCGTCCACCTCCAGAATGGCGGTGACCTCGGGCATCGTGCCTGCCGGTGCACCAGTCGGCTTGATGGCCGGGCGGCTGTGGCCTGCGCTGTCCTTGTCGAAAAGCAGCCACGTCAGCGCGTCGTAAACGCTGGTTTTGCCTGCGGCGTTCTCGCCATAGATGTTGTTCACGCCCTCGTGAAAGTCGAGGTGCAGGACGTTGAAGCACTTGAAGTGCACCAAATCCAAGGATTTCAGAAGGATGTTCATGCTTCCATCTCCTCCAGCAGGCTCTTGATGATGTCCTTCGGCGTGCCGCGGCGCAGCAGGTCGGCAATGTCGTCGCCGGTCAGCTTCGCGCCCTTGCGGACGAGTGCTGCACGGCAGGTCGCGTCATCGTAAGTCGTGCGCTTCCAGACGGGCGAATCCTTGCTTGCGATGGCGCGGGTCATAGACACGCGAAACGCTTCACCGACGTTCTTGTCCTGCTTGCGGATCTCGGTGTACATGCTTGCAATCGCGTAGCTGATCTGGGCGGTGATGAAGTCCATCTCGCCGGACAGCTCGACTTCGGTCTTGTTCACGCCATTTTTTTCCGTACAGATAATCTTTACCATTGAAAATCTCCTAACTTCATGCTATTATGTGGTTGAATACTTTTACCTGCCGCTGATCGGGATTGCCGTCCTGACAGCGGCGTTTTTCATGCGCGCACTTCGTCGTAGGCGATAACAGCCGCGATCTCGCAGACCGACACATCGGCGTCGGGGTGCTGCTCGATGATGTACGACAGCTTGCGGATTTCCTGCTCGATGACCGACAAAGCCTTGCGCCAGCAGACAGCCATCTTGTTGAAGTCGTCCACCCGACCGACCACAGCGTCAAACGCCGTGAAGATCATGCGGTCAACATCGACCGGCTCTTTTGCTGGTTCCGGCTCGGCCTCGACGGACGGCTCGGTTTCAGCTTCCTGCTCCGGCTCTGCTTCGACCTCGGGTACCGGTTCGGTACTCGGCTCCGGCGTCTTGCTGCCGGTCCGCTGCCGTGCTGCCATGGCGGCCAGCTTGGTGATGACCTTATCGCGGGATACGCCCAGCGCCTCCGCGATCTCGTTCGCGGACTTGCCCTCGTCGCGCAGCGTTGCCAACTGCTCGAGCTGTTCATCTGTCCAGCGGAAGTACGGGCGCTTGCTCGGCCGCGGCTTGCGGTGCGGACTGTCGAACTCGGATGCGACCGAGGCGAGAGTTTCTGCGAAATTGTTGTTAGACATAGGGTTTCATCTCCTTTTCATTCCGTGCTGACACCCTCGGCCATGAACTTCTCGAACGCGGCCTTGGGAATGATAAAGTGCATACGCCCGCTCGGCTGACGGTACGCGATGCCAAACGGCACCTGCTTGGTGCGGATCAGGTTGCGCAGCGAGTTAGGGTTCATGCCCAGACGTTGTGCGCATTCTTTTGCGGTGTAGGTTTCACGCTTGTCCGTCATGTGAATTCTCCTCTCTTATGTGATAAACTTAGCTGTCATCCGTGCAATGCAGATCAGAGCAGCCAAACTGATGTAAAATACCGCACAGAACATGTCGATACGCTGATGGAACAGCCTGTTCTTCAACAGGTGGATCTGCACCAGAATGAGCAGCTCCCAAAAAGCAATGCCCGACGGGAGGTAAATCATGAAGCATCACCACCCTTCTTGATGGGTTCTCGTACATGCTTTCTTGTTTCCAGCTCGTATTGCGTCGTTTCTACATAAAGCAGCATATCTCGCTCATCAAATTCCTTGAAAATGTATTTTGACAGCGCAATAGCTGATTGGGCATCGCCCTTTCTTGCTGCCGCCGCAAGGCATTCATGCAGCAACTGCAGCACCGAGTAGCGAATATTATCCGTGGACGAAATGCGCAGTATTTGTTTCTGTTCTGCCATTTTATCGGTTCTCCTCCGAATTGCTGTCATCGAGCGCTCGTCGTACGGCCTTTGCCAGATTGTCTAAGGCACGCCAGCGCAGGAACTGATATACGCAGCTGCGTACAGTCCAGCCTAAGGCGAACGACGATACGCATAAAGCGGTAATTGGGAAAATCATTGGTTTTCACCTCACTTTTACGCTTGTACCCTAATCCAGCATTTGCTATAATATTGACAAAGGAGGTCTTATTATGACAAATTCTTGCTTTGTTGTTATGCCAATCGGTACACAAATTTACAATGGTGTAACTGTTTCCGAAAATGATCTGCGTAAACGATACGACTACATTATCAAGCAGGCTATCCAAGCTGCCGACCCCACGCTTGAAGTCATCCGAGCAGATGAAGAACTGAATCCCGGTTCAATGAGCAATGATATTTTCATGAAGTTGATGCACTCCAAATATGTTATTGCTGACATCACATATCCTAATCCAAATGTATTTTATGAACTCGGTATACGCCATGCCATCAGCCCACGCACCATTCTTATCCGTGAGCAAAATGCACCTTCAATTCCTTTCGATATTTCTCACTTGCGCTATATCGAATACTCTTTGGAAGCAGGTGGTATGGAAGATTTGAAAACAAAGCTCATCTCAAGATTTGGTTTCTATCAACGAAATCCCAATAAGCCTGATAACCAGTTTTTGGAGTTGTGCGCATTTACCAATTATGTACCCACTCTTTTCGGACAAAAAGCAGATCCACAACAGGAAGTAATGAAAAATTTTCTCAATTTCTGCTGTACCCAACCAACCCTGTTGCAGCAAATGCTCCGCCCTGGCTTAACATCCGAAGATCAGGAGCAAATTATTATGCAAGAACTGGCTAAACATCCAGAAGAAATGGCTAAAATTATCCTTCCTTTAATGATAACATAACTCCATTTTTGCATTAACATAGAGCTCATCCAACCATCTGATTATGGTATCTCGCTCGCGCTTCGGAGGAACATTTGCAATACTAATCTCAACTGCAAATGTTTCTCCGTTTTTTTCAAAACAAAGTGCCTTCTTAATAGATTTTTGCGTGTTTTCAGTCATTGTTTCTTACCTCGCTTTTGTCACTTATCGTGACTATCTGTGTCAAAAAAAAGAGCCTGTACGGTCGTGTGGTAGTAATCCGCCAGTTTGACCTTGATCTCGTCACGCGGTACACGCTGTCCATTCTCGTACATCGAGATAGCAGACAGCGAAATCCCTACCGCACTGGCTACAATATCACGCGGAATGTTACCTCTTGCCTGCACAAGCCGTTCTGCAATCGTCATTTTTGTCACCTCCTTGCGTGTCACTTTATGTGACAATGTTATTATAACAACCTCGTCAATCTTTGTCAACACATTTCGTGACATTTTTCTATTTACTTTTGTCACGGGTCGTGTTATGATACCAACATAAGGAGGCGATCCATTTGGCACAACTTAGTGATATGCTCACTTATTTGCGAAAAAGAAAAGGACTGTCCCAGCAGGAGCTTGCAAACACCCTGAAAATATCCCGCAGTGCGATCGGTATGTATGAAACCGGCAAGCGCGAGCCAGATCTGGAAACCCTTGAAGTTTTTGCCGACTTCTATAATGTAGACATGAACACGCTGACCGGCAAAGCACCTATCAAGGAACAAACAAACAAACTTCCCGACAATGCCGTTCCGGTTGACTTCTCTCACCTAAAGCGCATCCCCATCCTCGGCCGCATCGCTGCAGGAGCGCCGATCTACGCCGAAGAAAATATCGAGGGCTACACTTTTACCGACCTTAACGGCGGCGCAGAATACTTTGCTCTGCGCGTACGAGGTGACAGCATGAATGCCGCCCGTATTTTTGATGGTGATATTGTTATTATCCGTAGACAGGATATTGTTGAAAATGGCGAGATCGCGGCAGTCCTTATCGACGATCAAGACGCAACCCTCAAACGCTTTTCTCGAAGTGGTAACATAGTAACCCTCATGCCGCAGTCCACCAATCCCAAACACAAGCCGTTTGTTTACGATTTGAAAGAGACTAATGTTCAAATTCTGGGTCTGGTCGTCAAGGTTGAATTTCGACCGAGCTAAAACAAAAATCCCCATTCACTGGTAGAACCGTGAACAGGGATAGGATATTTATGCTGCCGCACTATACCGCAGCGTGTACTTCTTGCCCCGGTACTCAAAACTTTCCGGGTAATCGTGGCGCTCCAGCCACAGGCTGACCTTGGCAACGACCGACTTCGTGTACTGCACGTTCGTTCCGGCGTGGCCGCTGACGGCGCTCTGGAACGGCGCAAGCTCTTTTTCCTCGGGCAGTACGTCCACCTGCGCGATGATCGCGGAGATTGCGTGTGCGTGCGGTTTGCCCGATCTGGACATTACGCCAACCTTTTTAGCAATCGCGGTCGCATCGAACAGTTGCTTGTTCAGCGTTACGCCCTCGAGCGGGATCTCCACACCGACCGGCGCGTACAGACTCTTCATGGCAACGGCAACAAACTGCGGCGCCATACCGGCCTCCTTGAGTGTCTGGCGGATAATGCGTGCCGCGCTGTTGACCTCGCCGAGCCGCTTCTGCGATACCTTCGGTGCCGTGTACTCGCCGTGCTTGCGGATTGCAGGCAGCACTTCGGACGTTACCCAGCGCTTGAACGCTCTGGCCGCCGGCAGCTTGCTGGACAGGATAAGGCTGTACAAGCCGGACTCGTTGATGATAACCATGTTCTGCTTGCCGCCGGGGGTTGTCATTTCAACCACCCCCTTGTCTTCGTCATCGATGTGCTTGCGGACCGCCTGTGCGGTATCGGAATAACCGAGAATGTCCGCTACGTCCTTGCCGACAAACCACGGTTCGCCGTCCTTAGTCAGCGTGCGAACCTCGCCGAACTGGTCATTTGCGAAAATCTGAATTTCTTTGCTCATTGCATTGTCCTTTCGTCCATAGGTGGAAAGGAGCGGCGGGAACATACCCCGCCATGCGTTACTCCAATGCTGTCCCCCATTTCGGGGTGAGCGCGCTCAGTTGTAATTACAGGTGGTATCTTACCGCATGGCACCAATTCTGTAAATTGACAAAATGACGGTGAAAAAACTTCAATCTCGCGTTTTCTGAACTTTTTGATACGTTTTATCATTCATCCAACCGACACCAGCGGTTCGCAGCGTTCTGCGGAGCTTTCTGGCATCTTTGGCGTTACTATAAATATTCAACAAATATTTTTTCAAAAAATCCCGCCCCGGTGCTACCAACACCAGAGCGGGACATGAGGTACTGACAAATCGCGAAACCTATCAGTACCTCTATTTTATCACACCTTCATGCGATAAGAAAGGGGTTTTATCATTATGAACGGAAGTTTCCGCAAAAAGCCGAACGGCAGTGTGGAACTGCGTGTCTGGCTCGATATGCCGGACGGCAGCCATGTTCAGAAGTCATTCTGCAGGCGCACTCGTGCGCTCGCTAAAGCCGCCTACGAGGAATTTCTCGAGAAAGGTAAACAGACGCAGGCCCGGCGGAAGTCGGTCGGAGGCTGGGGCGCAGAGTGGCTGGAACGCAAAGAGCAGTCGGTCAAGTACCGCACCTACGCCAATTACGAGCTGTATTTCAACCGCTATATCCTGCCTATGCTCGGCAAAATGTCGCTCGACAAGGTCATGCCCGCCGACATTGAGCGGCTGATGGGCAGCGCCGCGCACCTCAGTAAGAGCGCACGCCACCACATCTTCATCACCATCGACCAGATCATGAAAAGCGCGGTTGCGAACGGTCTGTGCAGCCGCAATCCGTGCGAGGGTATCAAGGTCAAGCCGGACGCGACATTCAAGAATATCACCGTCTACAAGCCGGACGAAATCGCCTGCCTGCTCTCTCACCTTGACCGACCGTTCGGTGTGGCGATTGCCATTCTGCTGTACGCCGGTCTGCGCAGCGAGGAAGTCATGGGGCTGCACTGGCGCGACATCGACCGGAAGAACCGCACAATCACCGTCCGGCGCGTTGTCACCCGTGTTGCCAAAGGCGAGTTTGCGCCCGTGGACGTGACCAAGAACGAGCGGGTGCGCGTTGTCACCTACGGTGACCAGCTTGCCGCGGTGCTGGCGGACGCGCCGAAAACGAGTATCTACGTTGTTCCGGCAAAGCGCGGCGGTTACATGACACCCGGCTCGTTCCGCCGGCAGTACGACAGCTTTTTCGATGGGCTGCCCATTCGCCGCCTGTCGCCGCATAAGCTGCGCCATACCTACGCCACCTACCTCATCAAGGGCGGCGCCGAGCTGCGCGCCGTGCAGACCCTGCTCGGACACTCGTCCGTTAAGGTCACCGAGATCTATACGCACATCAATACCGACGACCAGCGCCGGGCGTCGCAGAAGCTGGCGTACTGAATTTGTAATTCCTCCGAAAAAAATCGGAGGAATTTTTTCTTAGTTGACCATTTGTGGTCAATTTATACGGTATATCAGACATATATTGAAGGGTATTCTTAAATCATAAAAAAGGAGCTTGTAGATATGTGGATGGCATTTAGAAAGAATATTGCTTTTTCTGATAATTATGTTACAATAAATTTGAAAGGAGGGGAATGTATGCAACGAGAATACCCCGTGCTATCGTTGTCGAACTATATTTGTTCAACGACAGCTGATGATGGTAGAACGGTTACAAACTTGCAGCTGCAGAAAATTTTATACTATATTCAAGGATATTTTATGAGGTGCTTAGATTCCCTTGCTTTTGATGAGGATATATACAACTGGCAATATGGTCCGGTTGTTCCTGAAGCTTATTTTGAGTATAATGTAAACCTAAGCAATCCTATCAATAACATCGATGTTACTGCTGCCAA
This sequence comes from Butyricicoccus sp. OF10-2, assembly GCF_003481925.1. Taxonomy (NCBI): domain Bacteria; kingdom Bacillati; phylum Bacillota; class Clostridia; order Eubacteriales; family Butyricicoccaceae; genus Butyricicoccus; species Butyricicoccus sp. OF10-2. The sequence continues at coordinate 46,628 of NZ_QUMC01000019.1, forward strand.
TGAATTTGGTAATTCTTTGCGGATTGATAGTAAAGCATTTAATTTATTGCATAAGGTCCTAAACAAATGCTTACTGTATTCTGCAAGACAATTAGTAAGTATGACACACAAAGAGGATCCATGGAAAAATACTGCTTCACGACAGATGATAAGCAAAAATGCAATTAAACGATTCTTTGCATGTAATGATCCTCTTGGATTGGACTCTTAATCTGATATGGAATATTCTGAGAAACTAAGTGAACTCATTGAGAGCATGACACATTATATTGAGCCATCTGATGAGGAAGCCGACGAGTTACTCAATGATTTTCAAGAAATCTATAACGATGGTACTTTTCGGCATTCATATTATGAAATTTCCCAACAATTAGAGGGCTTTCAGAGTGATGTGCGCGATAATGTCTGTGCTGTTCTTGAACGAGTGATGTCGAGAATATCAGACGATCATTCTAACCTTAGTAAGGGTATGACAAAGTTATATGATCATATTAAGTTAGAAGCATTACGTTTGGCTAGAATGGAGAAAGTGGCATTTTTAAGTGCTAAAGCGGATGAAGCATTAAAACAAGCTCAACAGTTGAATAAAGAAAGCAACAAAAATGTAACTGATCTACTTGACCGTGTCAATGGATTCCATGGTCAATCTATTGCAATTTTAGGTATTTTTTCTGGTATAGTATTGGGTTTCTCAACTGAGATCAAGTTACTGACAGAAACTTTCTCGAACATAAATAATATGAATGTGAAGAATATGCTTCTATATTTATTGATAGTTGGATTTATTGCATTTAACACATTATTTATGTTAATGTACGCAGTATCTAAGATTGCGAATCAAAGCATTGCAGCATCTTGCAAAGGAAGAGAATGTGAGTCCTGCCCAGAAAATCATCGAGCCTGGGGACGGTTACGCCGAAAATATCCTTATGTTCTGTACTTTAACATCATGGTATTGATAAGTGCAGTGGTTGTATTGGTTGTTTTTAGGCGATAGTAAAAATTTTCATAACTGTTCAAATATAATACATCATCATATACCATTCCTACTCCTCAGGCAAAGATGTTGCTGTATAGGGCATCGACTTCGGAGTGATATTTATCTAAAGAACAAGGGAATAATAAGGGAACAACCCCGAAATCGTCAGCTATTCTGCGGGTTTGCTCCACACTGTAAATCTGTCGTCTATGACTTCGGTGGTTCGAATCCACCACCGGACGGGCAGGCACGCGTGTGGCAGTAAAGCCATAAGCTGCACCCGCCAATCACGGCAGGCACGCGCCCAATCCGAAGGAAAGAACGGTCGTTCAATGATGAAATCTACCAGCACGGACCGTTTGTAACGATATATTGCCATTTGCGACGTTATCCCTTAGGGGCGCGCACACCCACCGCAGTGGCGTCCAGCGAGCAACCGCCGTAGGCGGCTCTTAGCGAGTCGGAGTGTGCGCCCCCCTACCAATCAATGACAACGTGTAATTTAGGCGAACACTGTTCGCCCTACGGGATATATGGTGCAAAACCATGTCTCTCAACAAACAAGCGCTCCGGTCTCATCACTTGACAAAACCGGAGCGTCCGTTTATAATACTGATATAAGAACGGCTCTCACGTGTCAGGTGCGGTCGTTCCCCGAACAAGTTTAGAGCTTGAGGAAAACGCCGCTGCCTTTTTAGGTGGCGGTTATTTCTTGAGGTTCAAAATACCGAAGACAACCGTCGCAAGCAGCATCAGAAGCGTAAGTACCTCCATTGTTGTCATGCGCGTCACCCCCTTATTCCGGGGGAATAACCTCGCCGTTCCATATCAGCAACTTCATTATAGCATACATGGTTTCATACTGTCAATAAACCGCTCTTCGGGGCGGCTTTTGTGCATTTACCTCGTATTTCAATCACATAAACCCCAAAACAGGCACACCTCTCGGTGTGCCTGTTTTCCGTATATTACTCTCTATCCTGCGACCCGCTGTCTCCTACCACAGAATCAGCAGATCGGATATTGTACTTGCCGCGATGATGACGAGCCAGCAGACAAGCGGTGCTGCCCACTCTGCCCTTCCCTCGCCCCGCGGCGCGAGTTTGGGACACGCTCTCATCAGCAGCTTTGCCGCCGCGAAGCCGAGTGCGCCGCCCAGGGTATTCAGCAGCAGATCATCCACCGAGGTGACGCCGCCCGCGACCAGCTGTATCAGCTCAATGCTGAGCGAGGTGCCGAAGCACCACCAGATGGTGCGGCCTGCCCGCTCGAACCACCGCCAGAACAGCGGCAGGAACAGCCCGAGCGGAAACAGCAGCGCGATATTTCCGGCAATGTTCACGAACGGACCCAGACCGGGCGCCTCCGGAGATTTTACCACGGAAATCATATCCGCGAACGGAACGAGCTCCAGTCTTGGCTGCGGCAGCCTGCCGAGGAATATCTGCGCCAGCGAGGGACCGGTGAACAGTCCCACGCCTGCAAGATACACCAGCAGAAGCAGCGTGCCGATGATACCGCGCTTTCTCATCCGACAGCCACTTCCGTCGTATAGGCAACATCACCGTCCTGTACAGACCCGACGCCGTTTTCCGCGTCCTTCTCCGCCTGTGCACGGTATTTCTCGATGATATCCTCCGGATAATCCTCTTCGGTGTAGCCTGCGCTTGCGTTCCACTCATCGCCCTTTTCGTCCGTGTAGGTCAAGCATACGCTGCTGCGGGCAAACTGCTGCATAATGCCGTACGCCATCGCATTGCTGCCGTACAGATTCATTGCGTCAATGTTGACCGCGTTTTTAAGCAGTGCGTCAATGTCCGCTCTGTCGGTCACCTGCACGCCCTGCCAGATGTCTTTATCCGGCAGATAGATGCTCAGTGTAATCAGCTTTACGTTTTTCGCGCCGACAGCCTTGGGAACGATATTGGCATACTTTTTGATAAGTGCAAGCGTCTTGACATCCTTATCGGTCACGCAGACCGCTCCCTCGCTGATATAATCGTCGTTGTTCTGCTGCGAGAATTCCATGCGCAGCACCGGCATGGCATCACCGGTGTGGGTCAGCGTCTCTGCCTTGAGCGTGTCAATGATCTCCTGCGCCTTCTGCGAGTCGCTGAGTGTGCCGACGCCGTTGTAGCCGTCACCGTTGGTGTAGAAAACAATGTTGCGGTGATAACCCTCATTGACCTCGCCGAGCGCAAACAGCGACCACGCCTTCTGTTTGTACTCTGCGGACTGGTAAATCTGCTTTTTGAGCGTGAACACTTCGTCTGTGGCCGGCAGCTCATACGAACGGCTCTTCACCTTGCCGTTCTTCAGCTTGAAGGTGACGGTAATGCACGCCTTCTGTGCATTTTCATCCGTATTATTCAGGCTTTCCACGCCGAGCGCCGCCAGCTGCCGCGCTGCCGCGATGTTTTCCGGCTCACTGAGCAGTGCCGATTCACCGACGTAACCCATCGGCGCTGCCGCTGCAATGCTGCCCTCATCCGGCAGCCATTTATCATAGCCGAACACGTCGGACTGCATGGTCAGCAGACCCGCACACAGCACTGCAAGGATGATAACCAGCTGCAGCGGCTTGCGGAAGATGGCGCGGAAGTCGAACGCGTAGATAATCTCCACCACGCAGTGGAAAATGACCGTGCCGAGCACCAGACCGACCCAGAACCACAGCTCGGATTCGTAGACCAGCATTTTGAAAATCTCAGCGAACGCCGTACCCATAACCACGCAGATAATAATCTTGACGGGCAGCTTGATCGGGTTGAATGCCAGTGCCGTGCCCGCCCGCTCGCTCTTTCGGATGCGGAACAGGAACAGCGCCAGTGCGGTGATAACGATCGCCGCAACCGCATAGCCGATCAGCAGACCGATGGCACTCAGCTCCTGCAGCCCGGCGGAGTAATCCATCGCATGGACAGGCTCCACTGCCCAGCCATGCATTTTCGTGCCGTTTACGCCGAAATACTGAATCAGCAGTGCAAATTTGCTGCAGAACAGCAGCGAAGTCATGGAGGCATCCGTCACATAGGTCTGGAAGAACATGCTCTTGAGACCCTGCCACAGTGCGGTTACGAGCGTCGGCCCGAAGTACACCCACAGACCGAGCAGCAGCGTGATGACCGTATTGCCGCACAGGATGGTCGTAACAGCCGCCATCGCGTACAGCAGGAAGAAGAAAATGACGTTGGACGCGATCACGCCGATGAGCGAGGCATTGACCGCTTCCCCGAAGCCCATTGCACATGCGCCGACAATACTCAGTACATGCAGCACGAGGTACGGCACGAGCGCGCACAGCGCACCGGTCGCGTAGTTTACCGCAAACAGACGGCTGCGCGAAATCGGCAGGCTGTGATAGAAATCCACCTTGCGGCGATTGTGCAGGTACGCGAACATGCTCACACCGCAGGTGACCGCCAGAATGATGACGGCCAGCTTGACAAACACATTCTGTCCGCCGAGCATCTCACCGACGCTCTCCACATAGCCTTGCCAGCTTGCCGCGGCATCTGCCGCACTCAGATTGACCAGATCCTGCTTATGTGCCGACAGGCTGTGCTGCGCCGTCATAATCACCGGCAGCAGCTGCGCCATAAAGAATCCCACCGTGGACAGCACGATGGCCCACAGGTTGCGTTTCATGCAATCCCGCACGAGACCCTTAGAACAGGAGTTTCTTGACATCATAGCCTGCCACCTCCGTTTCATTGATAAAGATTTCCTCCAGCGTCAGCGGGAGCATTTCGCAGAAGGTCGGGTTCAGCGCGTTCACCCTAGCGAGCAGCTCTTCCCGGCTGCCGCGCGCCGTAATCGTGTACAGCGAGCCGCGCTGCTCCTTGTGCAGAATGTCAAAGCCTTCCCACGCGGAATCCGGCAGCGAATTTGAGAAAATGCACTGCATTTTGTACATACCGAGCTTCATGTCGTCCAGATCGCGCGAGAACAGGATGCCGCCGCGATGCAGCAGACCGACATGGTCGCAGATGTCCTCCAGCTCACGCAGGTTGTGCGAGGCGATGATGGGCGTCAGACCTCTGTCCGCTACATCCTCGGCAAACAGGCTCTTTACCGTCTGGCGAACGACCGGGTCGAGACCGTCGAACGTCTCATCGCAGAATAAGTAGTCCGTGCCGCTGCATACGCCGCAGATGACCGAAACCTGCTTTTTCATGCCCTTGGAGAACGTCCGCAGCTTGCGGTTTTCGTCCAGACCGAAGCCGTTCATCAGCTTGCGGTAGCGCGCTTCATCGAATTTGCTGTAAAAGCGCTTGTAGTAGTTTTTCATTTCCTTCGGTGTGCTGTTCGGGAAGAAAAACTGCTCATCCGAGATAAAGAAAAACCGTTCCTTCATTGCAATGTTCTCGAAAATGTCCTCTCCGTCGATCTGCACCGTGCCCTCATCCGGCTGCAAAATGCCTGCCAGCATGCGCAGGAACGTGGACTTGCCCGCGCCGTTCGAGCCGATCAGGCCGTAGACCGAGCCGTCCTTGACTTCCGCGCAGATGTGATCGACCGCCGTGATGTCCTCAAACCGCTTGGTCGCGTTGGTTGCCGTAATCATGTTCTGCTCTCTCCTTTCCTCTCTACCCAGCCGCGCAGCTGCTCCTCGGTCGCCCCGAGTGAGCGCGCCTGACCGGCCAGTACGGTAATCTGCTCACCCAGTTCGTTAAGCCTCTGGGAACGCAGCACCGCTGCATTGTCCGATATAAAATTTCCCCGTCCTTTTGCGGCGTAGATCACACCGCGGCGTTCCAGCTCTCCGTAAGCGCGCTGTATTGTGTTCGGGTTGATCGACAGTTCCATCGCAAGCTGCCGTACACTGGGCAGCTGGGTGTCCGCTGGCAGTGCCCCACGCAGAGCCAGTCCCTCAATGCCGTCCACCACCTGTTCATAGATGGGTCGGGCATCCCGATAGTCGATTTTAATCACCTGACGCGCCTCCTTTCCTTTTGTTGATTTGAGAGTGTATCAACTGTACTGTGTGTTTTAGTACAGTTAGATAATAACACGAACCAGACGGCATGTCAAGCATAATTAGTAATTAGGAATTAGAAGTTAGTAATTAACGTGATAGAAAGCCTTACCGTAGGGTGCGCCGACCCCGGCGCACCCTACGGTAATGTTTGTGCAGTTATTTGTCGGTATGAACATGATTTATCGTTGCAAAAGAAAAAGGGCGCACAATGTGCGCCCTGCGGAGAACCATCCCTTCACGGTCATTCTCCATTTTCCATTTTCAATTCTCTATTATTTCCATTTCCACTCGCGGACTTCCGGCATATCCTCACCGTACTCGGTGATATACTGCTGATGCTGCACCAGCTTATCGCTCATCTTCTGATAGAGGTACGCGCCGCGGTTGCCAAGCTGCGGCAGGCGCAGCAGAACGTCCTTGACGAGATGGAAGCGGTCGATATCATTCTGCACGCGCATATCGAACGGCGTGGTGATGGTGCCCTCCTCCCTGTAGCCGCGAACGTGCAGGTTGCGGTTATGACGGCGGTAGGTCAGCTCATGGACGAGCGTCGGGTAGCCGTGGAAGGCGAAGATGATCGGCTTATCCTTGGTGAACAGCATGTCGTACTCGGAGTCGGACAGGCCGTGCGGATGCTCCCGCTCGGGCTGCAGCTTCATCAGGTCAACCACGTTGACAACGCGAACCTTGAGTTCGGGCAGCTCTTCCCGCAGGATGGATACGGCAGCCAGCGTTTCGAGCGTCGGCGTCTCGCCGCAGCACGCCATAACAACGTCCGGTTCTGCGCCCTGATCGTTGGACGCCCACTCCCAGATACCGATGCCTGGGTGCAGTGCTGCACAGCCTGCTCCATGGTCAGCCACTGCGGACGCGGATGCTTGGAAGCCACGATGACGTTGACATAGTTGCGGCTCTTGATGCAGTGATCGAAGCAGCTGAGCAGGCAGTTTGCATCGGGCGGCAGGTACAGACGGACAACATCTGCCTTTTTGTTGGCGATGTGGTCAAGGAAGCCCGGGTCCTGATGGGTAAAGCCGTTGTGATCCTGCTGCCATACGTTGGAAGCCAGAATCAGGTTGAGCGACGCGATCGGCTGACGCCACGGCAGGCCGTTGCAGACCTTGAGCCACTTGGCGTGCTGTGCCGCCATCGAGTCGATAATGCGGATGAACGCCTCATAGCTTGCGAAAAAGCCGTGACGGCCGGTCAGCAGATAGCCCTCGAGCCAGCCCTCGCACATGTGCTCGGACAGCATGCCGTCCATCACGCGGCCGCTTGCGGACAGGAATTCGTCGGTGTCCAGACGCTCGGCGTTCCACTCGCGGTCGGTGACCTCGAAAATGTGGCTCAGGCGGTTGGACATGGTCTCGTCCGGGCCGAATACGCGGAAGTTGCGGCTGTCCATGTTCAGCTTGATGACATCGCGGACATAAGCGCCAAGCTCGATCATATCCTGACCCTCGACCGCACCCGGAGCCGGAACATTCAGTCCGTAATCGCGGAAATCCGGCAGGCGCAGCTGGTGCATGAGCAGACCGCCGTTGGCGTGCGGGTTTGCGCCGATGCGGTGCTCGCCGGTCGGCGCCAGTGCCTTGAGTTCGGGAATCAGCTTGCCGTTTTCGTCGAACAGCTCCTCCGGATGGTAGCTGCGCAGCCACTGCTCGAGCATGGGCAGGTGCTCCGGGCTGTCCATCATCAGCGGCACCTGATGCGCGCGGAAGCTGCCCTCGATCTGCTTGCCGTCCACGTTCTTCGGACCGGTCCAGCCCTTCGGGGTGCGCAGCACGATCATCGGGTAGATCGGACGGGTCGTGTCGCCGGTCTCACGGGCGTGCTTGCGGATGGCGAGGATTTCCTCGGTTACGGTGTCGAGCGTATCCGCCAGTGCGCGGTGTACCTTCATCGGCTCATCGCCCTCGACGAAATACGGCTTCCAGCCGCAGCCCTCGAGCATTTTGCGCAGCTCCTCTTCGGGAATACGCGACAGCAGGGTCGGGTTGGAGATCTTGTAGCCGTTCAGGTGCAGGATCGGCAGAACAACGCCGTCCGTCACCGGATTGAGGAACTTGTTGCCATGCCACGAGGTTGCCAGCGGGCCGGTCTCCGCCTCGCCGTCACCGACAACTACGGTTGCGATCAGATCGGGGTTATCCAGCACCGCACCAAAGCCGTGCGCCAGAGAATAACCCAGTTCACCGCCCTCGTGGATGGAGCCGGGGGTCTCCGGTGCAACGTGGCTGGCAATGCCGCCCGGGAACGAGAACTGCTTGAACAGGCGCTTCATGCCCTCAGTGTCCTCGCTGATGTTCGGGTAAACCTCGCTGTAAGTGCCCTCGAGATAGGTGTTCGCCACGAAGAAATTGCCGCCGTGACCCGGACCGGACAGCAGGATCATATCCAGATTATACTGCTTGATGATGCGGTTCAGGTGAACGTAAATCAGGTTCTGTCCGGGCACCGTGCCCCAGTGGCCGACGATCTTCTTCTTGATGTGCTCGGGCTTCAGCGGCTCCTTCAGGAGCGGGTTGTCGAGCAGGTAAAGCTGACCGGCTGCAAGATAATTTGCCGCCCGCCAGTATGCGTCCATTTTGTTCAGCATTTCGTCGTTGATGTGTGCTGCCATAGCGTAATGCTTCCTTTCTGCGGTTGACTGTATGCTTGGTTTTATTATTCTATCCGTTTTAAGGCAAATAATGCGATAAAACGTCCACCTGTTTTTTCATTCCTTATCACGCTGAGATAATAGCACATCGTTATTTATTTGTCAATATAATATCTTGCCATGAGAGTAGAGCGTTATACAAGGCAGGAGTACTTGAAAATGGAGAGTGGAAAATGAATGTGATGGTTTACGTTTACGTTCACTTTCAATTCTCCATTCTTCCGAAAAAAGAACAGCGTCCCGCTCTATCCAAGCGGAACGCTGTAATTTCATTGCATTTTTATCAAATCTGCGAAGTAAACACCTTATAGCCATCATCGGTGAGGGTGTCGATCAGGCGCTTGGCGTGGTCAACGCCGCCGACCTCACAGACGACATGGATAATCGCCTCGCCGATCTCGAGGTCCGTCTGTACGCGGTCATGCTGGAACAGGATGATATTGGCATTCTGCTGTGCAACGATGTGCGAGAAATGCTCGAGTGCGCCCGGTGCATCCGGCATGAGCACAGAGAACTTCAGCTGACGGCAGCGGGTAATCAGGCCCTTTTCCACAATCTTGTGGATGAACGAAACGTCGATATTGCCGCCGGACAGCACGCATACGACCTTTTTGCCCTTTACATCCACCTTGTTGTTGAGCACAGCCGCGAGCGGAGCCGCACCGGAGGTCTCAACGACCTGCTTGCAGCGCTCGAGCAGCAGCAGAACAGCGGAAGCAATCTCGTCATCAGAAACCGTGACAACGCGGTCCACATACTTCTTGATATACTCAAAGGTCTTTTCGCCCGGGGTCTTTACGGCGATACCGTCAGCGATGGTGTGCACGGTATCGGACGGAGTGCGCTCACCGGTGCGGAACGAATTTGCGATCGCCGGTGCGCCCTCAGCCTGTACGCCGATGATCTGGATGCGCGGGTTGATCTGCTTTGCGCAGGCAGCCACGCCGGAGATCAGTCCGCCGCCGCCGGCCGGAACGAAGATCATGTCAACGCCCGGCAGGTCGCGCAGGATTTCCAGCGCGATGGTGCCCTGACCCGCCATAACATCCTCATCGTCAAACGGGTGGATGAACTCTGCGCCGGTCTCCTCGCAGATCTCGCATGCCTTGGCATAGGCTTCATCGTAAATGTTGCCCGCCAGAACAACCTCGGCACCGTATCCCTGGGTTGCGGAAACCTTTGCAATCGGCGCGGAACGCGGCATAACGATGGTGGACTTTACACCGGCAGCGGTTGCCGCAAAGGCAACGCCCTGTGCATGGTTGCCCGCAGAGGACGCAACAACAGCGTGCAGGTCGCCCTCAGCGAAGCGCTTCATAATCTTATTGTAAGCACCGCGCACCTTAAAGGAGCCGGTCTTCTGCTGGTTTTCGTACTTCAGATAAACCTCTGCGCCGGTCATGGCGGAGAAGGTGCAGGACGTAGACAGCGGAATGTTGTGGATGACGTTTTTCAGTCGGTCCGCAGCTGCCTCGAAATCTTTTAATTCTAACATTGAGCATCTTCCTCGTTTTTGCAAGTTAAGATAATAATAGCACGTTCTTTTTTTGATTGCAAGACACATATTATATATATGAGTCAGTAATTAGCAGTTAGGAATTAGTAATTACTAATTATTATTTGCCTTTATCTCATGAATTTGCTATACTAAAGAAAGATTATTGTGGGAGGAACTGCAATGGACGAGCAAACCCGTGGATTCCGCAGTGCCATCTTCGGCGGCTTTAACCGCGAGGACGTACTGCATTACATAGAAGAAACCGACACGAAATACTACACCGAGACCGCCGAGCTGCGCTCTCAGCTGACCGAGGCTCAGTCCGCGATGAACGAGCTGCGCACGCAGAACGAGGCGCTTACCGCGAAGAACGCCGAGCTGCTCGAGCGGCTGGGCGAAATGACGCTGGATACCGATAAAATCCGCGCACAGCTGGACCAGATCGAAAGCGGTTTTTCCCTTCAGGCGACCGAGATCGAGGCGCAGAACGCCCGTGCGGCGCAGCTTGCGGCGGAAAACGACCGGCTGACCTCGGAGAACGCCAAGCTGTCGGCCAAATGCGGTGAATACGATGCGACCAGAGAGAAGATCGCCGAGATGGAGCTTTCTGCGTACCGGCGCGCCAAGCAGATCGAGGAGGACGCCAAGGTGGAGCTGCAGAAGCTGCGCCGCAAGTCGATGGAGACCATCGAGCAGGTGCGCCGCCAGCTGGATGCCACCAAGGAGAACTACCGCACCGTGCTGGCACGCAACCAGCAGGAATCCGCCGAGATGGCCCGCAAGGCCGGTGAAGTGCTCGGCGAAATTGACAAGATCAGCGCGTCGCTCGGCAAAAAGGACGGCGAGGCACCCCATCCCGAGCCGGACAAGGCAAAAAACGGACTGCGTGAGGTTCTGAACAATCTGCGCCCGAAAACGGAGGAATAAGCATGGCACACTACGATTTGAAAACCGAACAGCTCAAGGAAATGGCGCCGAAGCTGCGTGCGGGCGACACCGTAACGCTGACCGGCACGGTCTACACCGCGCGCGACGCCGCACACAAGAAGATCGTTGCCGCGATGGACGCAGGCGACAAGCTGCCGTTCGACCTCGACGGCGCGGCGATCTACTACGCCGGACCGACCCCCGCAAAGCCGGGTCAGGTCATCGGCTCGGTCGGCCCGACCACCTCCGGCCGTATGGACCCGTTCGCACCGCGTCTGCTCGATGCAGGTCTTGCCTGCATGATCGGCAAGGGCGTGCGCAATCAGGGCGTGCAGGACGCAATGGCGCGCAACGGCGCGGTTTATATGGTAGCCATCGGCGGTGCAGGCGCGGCGAAGGCGGCTTCGATCAAGAATGTCGAGGTCATCGCGTATGACGAGCTGGGCTGTGAGTCGGTCAAGCGTCTCACCGTGGAGAATTTCTCCGCCATCGTCTCGCAGGATTCGGTCGGCGGCAACCTCTACACCGAGGGCGTTGCAAAGTATAAGAAGGATTGAGCCAAAAGGCGGACGGTTGTCCGCCTGAGGCTGTCGAAAAACTTCGTTTTCCGAACAGCCTCTCGCTCGAAACCACGCTTTCGAGCGAATCTCGAAGAAAAACCGCGTCCTGCGGACACATTTTTTCTTCCCTTGTATAAATTCCGAGATACACAAGGTGAATTGCCGCATAGCGGCAAGAGAGGGTGGTCTGGACCATGCTCCCGGAATTTATGAATTTGCAAAGCAAATTCGATTGAATGCGTGCTGCCGCACGAAGCATAAAAATCGAATATTGCTTTTTCGACAAGCTGAGGCGGACGGTTGTCCGCCTTTTTCTTTTTGCATTTGATGTGGTTTTGCCTTCTCCGTAGGGCAAGAGAAGCCACTCTGGAGTGCCCCGCCCTACGGTACAGGTCTAATCCTATATTATTTAGGTCTATACCGGACCAGAATATAGTCTTCCCCAAGGGTTTCAATGCACCCCCACGGAATAACGCAGTCATTTTTAGAGAACAGCCCGACAATGCCGCTTTGCGCGGGCACGACGAGTGCGGTAATCTGTCCACAGACCGGATCGAACAGCAGATCGCTCACCTCACCCATCCGTGCTCCGTCGCACAGATTGATCACCTCACGGCAGTGCAGCTCGGAAAATCGCATGGTATTCTGCATTTAATCCTCTCCTAACGCGCGGTGCAGGAAGCTTTCTGTGCTCTGCCCTGCCGGACGGTTGAACCGCCCCAGTTCAAACAGGCAGTCCGGGTTTCGTGTAACGGTATTGATGCGCTCCTCGCACCCGAGCGTACACCGGAAGCCCATGCTTTTGAGCAGCGTTTCGCTCTCTTTGGAGCACGCACCGAACGGATAGGTATAGCAGGTCGGCGCGGGCAGTCCGGCGTCCGTGATGAGCGTCTGCGTCTGCTCGGTGTCCTCGCGGAGCAGCGTCTCGTAGCGCGTTTCGTCCTCGCCTCTGCGGCGCAGACAGCCGCGGCGTTCGCCGTACTCGTGCAGGTTCCACGAATGATTCTGCACCTCAAACACATCCTGCATTTCGCGCAGGCGGTCAAGCCGCAAATGCGACCAGTAGGCGTTTTCCTCTCCGTTGTCGGTGAAAAGCGCGGTCTGGCTGCCGATGATGGACACAACCGCCTTCATTCCGCGCTGTTTGAGCAGCGGATAGGCATAAATGTAGTTGTTGTAGTAGCCGTCATCGAAGGTGATCATCACCGGCTTCTCCGGCAGGTCTGCACCGTCCTGCACATACGCCAGCAGATCGCTTACCGTTATAGCGGTATACCCCTTCACCTGCAAGGCGTCCAAATCGGCCGCCAAAACCGCCGGCGAGATAACATATTTGCCCTGCCGTGCGCTGTCCTTGAGAATGCTGTGATACATTAGAATCGGTACACGCACGCTGTCCTCCCCGAATACCGGCTGCACCGTGTCGGCACGCTCAAGCAGTCCAATCGCAAAGCATAAAACCAAAACCGTGCATACCGCCTGAAACGCGGTGTGACGAAAACCCAATCGCAAAGAAATCCCCTCCTGTCATAATTTATGCAGCGAAAAAAGATTTCAGCACCCTGCGGTATGCATTTCATGCACTGCCAACCCCGGAGAAACGCCGTAAACCGTATCGTTCATTCTGCATTCTCCATTTTTCATCCTCAATTTTCAACTTTCCTCTTGACATCCCTCCCCCATTGGTGTAAACTATCATAGCATGAATTCACACATCCCGTGATGAAAGCGGTCGGTGATGGGACGCTTGTTCTGTTGCCGCTGTCAGATGATCAGGGATGGAGGAAAAACCAAGGAGGAAAAACAAAATGGCAGTAATTTCTATGAAGCAGCTGCTGGAGGCCGGCGTACACTTCGGCCATCAGACCCGTCGTTGGAACCCGAAAATGGCTACCTACATCTTCACCGAGCGCAATGGTATCTACATCATTGACCTCCAGAAGACTGTAAAGAAGCTCGAGGAAGCATACTTCTTCGTACGCGATATGGCAGCTTCCGGCAAGTCCATCCTGTTTGTCGGCACCAAGAAGCAGGCACAGGACGCAATCAAGGAAGAGGCTGAGCGCTGCGGTCAGTTCTACGTTAACGCACGTTGGCTGGGCGGCATGCTGACCAACTTCAAGACCATGCGTACCCGTATCGCTCGTCTGAACCAGCTGCAGAAGATGCAGGCTGACGGCACTTTCGATCTGCTCCCGAAGAAGGAAGTTATCAAGCTCCAGCTCGAGATCGCTAAGCTCGAGAAGTACCTCGGCGGCGTTAAGGAAATGAAGGAGCTGCCGGGCGCTCTGTTCGTAGTTGACTCCCGCAAGGAGAAGAACGCGATCGCAGAAGCACGCAAGTTGGGCATTCCGATCGTTGCAATCGTTGATACCAACTGTGATCCGGACGAGATCGACTACGTTATCCCGGGCAACGACGACGCTATCCGCGCTATCAAGCTGATCTCCCAGACCATGGCTAACGCTGTTCTGGAAGGCAAGCAGGGCGAGCAGCTCGAGGTTGAGGCTAAGGCTGACGCAAAGGCTGAGTAATTCATAACTCAATATAACATTCAGTGAGTTGTTCGTAGGGCGCGACGACCCGGCGCGCCGGTGTTCGTTGTGCCCTACGTTTTTCATCGTAAAATCATAAATTGGAGGAATAATAAAATGGCTTTTACCGCTGCTGACGTAAAGAAGCTCCGCGAAATGACCAGCGTAGGCATGATGGACTGCAAGAAGGCACTGACCGAGGCCGACGGCGACTTCGACAAGGCTATCGAGCTGCTCCGTGAGAAGGGCCTGGCTAAGGCTGCTAAGAAGGCAGACCGCATCGCTGCTGAGGGTCTGGTCAAGGCTACCGTATGTGATGAGTGCGGCGTAGGCGCAATCATCGAGGTAAACTCCGAGACCGACTTCGTTGCTAAGAACGCTGACTTCCAGCAGTTCGTTGCCGACGTTGCTAACGTTGTTATCAAGGACGCTCCGGCTGACGTTGAGGCTCTCAAGGCTTGCAAGATGGGCGAAGGCACCGTTCAGGACGCTCTGCAGGAGAAGGTTCTGACCATCGGCGAGAACCTGCAGATCCGTCGTTTCGAGCGTTTCGACGACTCCACCGTTAACGTTGCTTACAACCACATGGGCGGCGTAATCGGCGTTCTGGTTGGTCTGGAAGTTTCCGAGGGTCTGAAGGACAACGCTACGGTTAAGGAGCTGGGCAAGGACATCGGCATGCAGGCTGCTGCTATGAACCCGTCCTTCCTGGACAAGTCCGACGTTGACGAGGCTACCCTCGCAAAGGAGAAGGAGATCCTCCTGATCCAGGCTCTCGAGGAGAACAAGACCGCTGCTAAGCCGAAGCCGGAGCAGATCATCCACAAGATGGTAGACGGCCGTATCGGCAAGTACTACGAGGAGAACTGCCTCCTGCAGCAGGCTTTCGTTAAGGAGAACAAGGTTTCCGTTGAGGCTCACATTAAGGCTGTTGCCAAGGAGCTGGGCGGCGAGATCAAGCTCGTAAAGTGCGTTCGTTTCGAGAAGGGCGAGGGCATCGAGAAGAAGGTTGACGACTTCGCAGCAGAAGTTGCTTCCATGGCTAAGTAATCTCGTTACAAAACGATAGATCAAGGACTTCCGGTTTTACCGGAGGTCCTTTTTATTTGCAGAAAGCAATGTAGAAAATCTCTTTTCGTCAGTCAGGGTCAGATCAGTCAGAATCATTCTCCATTCTCAATTTTGTTTCTGCTCTGCTGTTCTCTGCTATGCTCTGCTGTTCTCTGCTATGCTCTGCTCTTCTGTTCTGTCCTCTGCTCTTCTCTGCTCTGTGTACTTTCTGGACGAGAAATGCCGTTTTCCGGACGAGAAATCGCGTTTTCCGGGCGAGAAAAAACGACGGGCATGAGAATAAGCCCTGTTGATGCGGAATGACAGGGCTGTGGCGCGGTTTGCGTTCTTATCTATACCGCGGATTGTGATAAAAATTGACCATGAATGGTCAACTCCGGGAATATTTTTCGGTGTACACAATCTTTTCCGTAGGGTGTGCCACGGTGAATTGCGGCAAATCCGCAAGAGAAGGTGCCCTGAGGTACGACCTCGGCACACCATTTGTAAATTCATCTGCACCGGCTGAACCGTAGGGGCGAACATTGTTCGCCCACGTCCCGTATGATTTTGCGCTGCCCGGGCGCATACTGTGCGCCCCTACGAGGTAACATCGCAAACGACAATAAATCGTTCCAAATAGCCTGTGCAGATTGATTTCGCTATCGAACGAGCGCTCTTTCCTTCGAATTAGGCGCGTGCCTGTTTTGCATTCCTTCGTATATGGCGCGTGCCTAACTTGAGCGTCTGGTGCAGTCCCCTAACCGCACTGCTACACGCGTGCCTACCCGTCCGGTGGTGGATTCGCTTTCACTGCGGTGAAAGCCACGGTGATTGAAACAGCCCACCGGGCTGTTTCCAAGAGCCGGCGCTCCGTTTAAGGCGTGTGTCTAACTTGAGCGTCTGGTGCAGTCCCCTAACCGCACTGCACATGCGTGCCTGCCCGTTCGGTGGTGGATTCGCTTCCGTTGCGACGGAAGCCACGGTGGTTGAAACAGCCCACCGGGCTGTTTCTAAGAGCCACCTTTCGAATCCACAACCACCTTCCGCCAAAACAGAAAAAGGACATTCCTTTTTGGAATGTCCTTCTGTTTGGTGGAAGGTGGTGGATTCGAACCACCGAAGTCATAGACGACAGATTTACAGTCTGTTCCCTTTGGCCACTCGGGAAACCTTCCATATTCAGTTACCAGCTTGATTGGAGCTGGTGGACGGACTTGAACCCCCGACCTGCTGATTACAAATCAGCTGCTCTACCAACTGAGCTACACCAGCGTTTCATCAAGTCGTCTTGTCTCAGCGACTTATTTAGTATACCTCACACCGGTGTATTTGTCAATAGGTTTGTCCGAAATTATTGCATTTTATTTTCCGATCGATCGAATCCGACACCTGCTGCAGAACGGTCAGCAGCGCGCTCGACAAATCCGGATAACGCCGTGCAATCTCGCTCGGGGCGAGCGGCATCCGCCGGATATTCTCCTGCGTCAGACCGCAGCCTTCCTCGCCGTTGGCCGCCAGACGGATTTTCAGCTCATGCTCCTTCATGCGGGCATCGCACAGGTACTCGAAGCGATCCTGCGGCGCGCGGAACACCGCATCCACCCCGCCGGGTCGGCCATGTAGAGATAGCGGTACACCTTGTAGATTGCAACCGCGAAATACGACTCGATCTCGTGCGAAAGCTGCTTGCTCTCGAGCGATTCGGCAACCTGCAGCAGCAGGGCTGCCGCCTGCACGATCTGGCTGTGCTCCGTCTCGGTGTCCGTGCCCTCCATGCGCTCGGCAGGCACAGCAGAGCCGTCACGCGCCATCGAACGGCCGAGCAGGTAGTCACAGGACACGCCGTAATAATCCGCCGCACGCACAACAAAAGACAGACCGGGTTCGCGCAGTCCGTTCTCATAGTGGCTGAGAAGCGCCTGCGAAACGCCGAGGTCGCCCGCTGCCGCTCTTTGACTTATTTTCTTTTCCCGTCGCAGAAGCGCAAGCGTGCGCGAAAAATCACTCATTCCAACATTCTCCGTCTGCGTTGTGCCGCAGAAGGCACAACTATAAAATATATATTTACATTATACTCGCTGTATTACCGTTTGTAAAGTACAGAAAACAGTCATTTTCGACGCATTTCGACAGGCTCACTTTGCATTTTCGGCACTTTTCCCTGCATTTTGTTGTCCTGTTTTCGATTGGTAACTACATATTGGGGATTGTGTAATCCGACGGTTGTTAGAAAAATTCGTCAGGCTTCGCCGGGTGGTTGCACTTGACGCCGGAGCGGGTGCATTTTATAATAAAATAGAGTAATATTGCAGATTTCACCTGTTATCCTGCACCGATTGACCGGTTCGCCCCTAACGGGCGGGAGTTTTTCAGCACCGGCTGAGCGGGGTGCGCGAACTGCGCAGGCGGTTCGCCCCTAACGGGCGGGGAGTTTTTTCAGCACCAGCTGAGCGGGGCACGCGAACTGCGTCAGCGTGTTCGCCCCTGACGGGCGGCAGTTTTTCAGCACCGACTGAGCGGGGTACTCGAACTGCGTTAGCGTGTTCGCCCCTGACAGGCGGCAGTTTTTTTGCTGAACCTCAGCGGGGAGTTGCGCTCTGCGGAGCGCGGGAGAGTGCGGCGCCCGCCGCGGGGGCAAAAAGGAAGGGACACCTGCGGTTTCCCTTCCTCT